>NZ_DASYJG010000008.1:0-80551 GCF_035996765.1 Baekduia sp. | reverse complement strand
AGCTCGAGCCCGGTGGTGCGCTGACCCGCTACGAGGGCGGCTACAGCGCTCATCGTGCCGAGCGCGAGCGCCGGCGGGCGAAGCTCGCCCTCGACCACGAGGCGCAGGAGAAGCGACGACGACGCCTGGAGGCGGACATCGCGACGACGCGCCGCCAGGCCCAGCACACCGAGAACACCGTCAGCCGCGCCGCGGCCCCGAAGCTCAAGCGCTACGCCAAGAAGGTGGCCCGCAAGGCCAAGGCGCGCGAGGGCCGGCTGCGGCGCGAGCTCGAGGGCGATGCGGCGATCGCCGCGCCCGTCGAGTCGCCGGTCCTGCGCCTGCGCCTGCACGACCGCGGGCGCGGGCGGCGGCGCATCGCGGCGCTGCGCGGCGTGCGCTCGCGCGGGCTGGCCGAGGTGGAGCTCACGCTGCATCGTGGCGACCGCGTCGCGGTGACCGGGCCCAACGGCGCCGGCAAGACGACGCTGCTCGACGTGCTCTCCGGCGTCCTCGTGCCGGCGGCGGGCACGGTCGAGCTCGCGGGCGCGGTGCGCGTGCTGCCCCAGACGCCGGTCGCCCTGCCGGGTGACGAGCGCGTGGTCGACTGGCTGCGCGCCCAGGCCTCGCTCGACGAGGGCGCCGCGCGCACCCTGCTCGGCGCCTTCGCGCTGGACACCGTGGCGGTGCACCGTCCGCTGGGGCGGCTGAGCCCGGGCGAGCGCGCGCGGGTGCACATGGCGGCGATGGTCGCCTCGGGCGCCGAGCTGCTGCTCCTCGACGAGCCGACCAACCATCTCGATCCCGAGACGCTCGAGGCGGTCGAGCGCGCGCTGCGCGCCTTCGCGGGCACGATCGTCGCGGTCTCCCATGACCGCGCCTTCCTCGAGGGCCTGGGCGTGACCAGGCGCATCGTGGTGCGCGACGGGGCGGTGCGCGAGGTGGCCTAGAACGACGAGGGGCCCGGCGCGAACGCCGGGCCCCTCGAATGAAGCGGTCGCTCCGAAGGGAGCTGCCTACATCATGCCGCCCATGTCGGGCATGCCACCGCCACCGCCGCCGCCATCCTTGTCCGGGATCTCGGCGACGATCGCCTCGGTCGTGAGGATGTTCTTGGCGATCGAGGCCGCGTTCTGCAGCGCAGAGCGCGTGACCATGGCCGGGTCGATGACGCCCTCGGCGACGAGGTCGACGATCTCGCCGGTCGCGGCGTTCAGGCCGAAGCCCTTCTTGGCCTTGCGGACGTCGTTGACGACGACCGAGCCCTCGTGGCCGGCGTTCTCCGCGATCTGACGGAGGGGCTCCTCGAGCGCGCGAAGGACGATGCGGGCGCCGGTGCGCTCGTCATCGATGGCGTAGCCGTCGAGCTTGATGGCCTCGGCCGCCTGCAGCAGCGCGACGCCGCCACCGGGGACGATGCCCTCCTCGAGGGCCGCGCGGGTCGCCTGGAGGGCGTCCTCGACGCGGTGCTTCTTCTCCTTCATCTCCGTCTCGGTGGCCGCGCCGACCTTCACGACGGCGACGCCGCCGGAGAGCTTGGCGAGGCGCTCCTGGAGCTTCTCGCGATCGAAGTCGGAGTCCGTGGACTCGACCTCGCTCTTGATCTGGTTGATGCGGCCCTTGATGGCGGCCGCGTCACCGTTGCCGTCGACGATCGTCGTGTTGTCCTTCGCCACGACGACGCGGCGGGCACGGCCCAGCTGCGAGATCTGCGTGTTCTCGAGCTTGAGGCCCATCTCCTCGGTGATGACCTCGCCGCCCGTCAGGATGGCGATGTCCTCGAGCATGCGCTTGCGGCGGTCGCCGAAGCCCGGAGCCTTGACGGCCACACCGGTGAAGGTGCCACGGAGCTTGTTGACGACCAGCGTCGCGAGGGCCTCGCCCTCGACGTCCTCGGCGATGATGAGGATCGGACGGCCGGACTGGATGACCTGCTCGAGGACCGGCAGCACGTCGCGGACGGAGCCGATCTTCTGGTTGGCGATCAGGATGTAGGGGTCCTCGAGGACCGCCTCCATGCGCTCCTGGTCGGTGACCATGTAGGGCGAGACGTAGCCCTTGTCGAACTGCATGCCCTCGGTGAACTCGAGGTCCATGCCGAACGTCTGGCCCTCCTCGACGTTGACGACGCCGTCCTTGCCGACCTTCTCGATGGCGTCAGCGATGACGTCGCCGATCTCCTCGTCACCAGCGGAGATGGTGGCAACGCGAGCGATCTGGTCCTTGCCCTGGACGGGCTTGGAGAGCTTGCGGATGTTGTCGACGATCTGGTCGACGGCCTTCTCAATGCCCTTCTTCAGGCCGAGCGGGTTCGCACCAGCGGTGACGTTCTTGAGGCCGTTGCGGACGATCGCCTGGGCGAGCACCGTCGCGGTCGTCGTGCCGTCGCCGGCGACGTCGTTGGTCGCCGTGGCGACCTCGCGGACGAGCATCGCGCCCTGGTTCTGGAAGACGTCCTCGACCTCGATCTCACGAGCGATCGTGACACCGTCGTTGGTGATCGTGGGAGCGCCGAACTTCTTGTCGAGGACGACGTAGCGACCCTTGGGGCCGAGCGTGACCTTGACCGCGTTGGCAACGGCGTCGACGCCGGCCTCGAGGGCCTTGCGGGCCTCGGCGTTGTACTTCAGTTCCTTGTGAGCCATAAAAGATCTCCTAGTTCTCGATCTTGGCCAAGACGTCGGACTCGCGCAGGACCAGCAGGTCCTCGCCGTCGACCTTGATCTCGGTGCCGCCGTACTTGCTGTAGAGGACCGTGTCGCCCTTGGCGACATCGAGGGGGATCCGCTTGTCCCCGTCCTCGTCGAACCGGCCTTCGCCGACGGCGATGACCTCACCCTTCTGCGGCTTCTCCTTGGCCGTGTCCGGGAGCAGGAGGCCGCTGGCGGTCTTCTCCTCCTCCTCGATGGCGCGGACGATCAGCCGATCGCCGAGGGGCTTGAGCTTCATTCTGGTGACCTCCAGTGAGGTGACGGACTGCAACGTTGAATGCGACTATTGGCACTCGCAGGGGTGGAGTGCCAGCGCTGGTTCCATACTAGCGAGCCGAAAAGGGCCGTCAAGGCCTATTTGGCACTCTGCACATCTGAGTGCCAAGACGATCGGCCATCCGTTGAGCACTGCGATGGTCCGGGTCCGAACGGTCGATGGCAGTGCCATGGAGCAGAAAGGGCTGCGTAGCGGCCACTTCGTTGCGCTCGTGGGCGCGCTGGCCGCGTTCGCGTCGCTGTGGCGCCCGTGGTACGAGATCACGATCCCCCAGCATCTGCGCGATGCGTTCAGCGGACAGCTCGGCCAGGATCCCGGCCTGCTCGGTCAGATGGCACGTGGGCTCGCCACCGCGCTGCCGAGCTCGATCTCGGCCTCGGGCTGGAAGGAGCTGCAGGGTGCCGACGCGGCGGTGGCCGTGGGCGCGCTGGCTGTCGTGGCGCTGGTCCTCGGTGCGGGCGGGGCGTTCGGCTCGGCCGTTCGGATCGATCCGGCGGCTGCCGCGCGTGGCATCGCCGCCGTGGGCGCGGCCGGCGTCGTGCTGGCGCTCGTGCACGTCGTGCATCGGCCGATCGACAGCCAGTACCTCCACGTGGCGCAGGGTCTGTGGATCGTGCTGGGCGGCTGCGTCGCCATCGTGGCGGGTGGCCTATGGGCCGTCGTCGACACCGGCGGCTCCGGCGCCAAGAGCCGTTCGACCCTCACGCCGCTGCCGACGTCGTTCCCGCCGCTGGAGCCCGAGCTCCCGCCCGTGTTCGCGCCCTCGTCGGGCGCTGCCGCCGGCTCGGTCCCGCCGCCGGGCGTCTAACGAACGACCGAACTACCCGCGCTCGCTCGCAGCCGTCGCCACGCGCCGCACCGCATCAGCCAGCGCTTCGGCGTTCGCCGCCTTGCTGACGTGCCCCTCGGCGCCGGTGCTGCGCGCCACCCCGGCCAGCTCCTCGTCGGGCATGCCGGAGATCAGCAGAATGCCGGCGTCGGGCAGGTGCTCGCGCACATAGGCGAGCACCGCCTCGGAGTGCTCGGGCTGGGGCAGCAGACGATCGAGGATCACGACATCAGGACGAGCATCGGCTAGCCCCGCGATCGCCTCCTCGGCGCTGCGGACGGCAGCGACGACCTCGATGTCCTCGTGAGCTTCCAGCCAGGCTGACGCCAGCGTTCCGAAGCCCAGCGAGTCATCTGCGATGAAGACACGCAGCACGGTTGACCCCTCGCCCGTGCGTGTGGCGCGCTAGTTTTGCGCGCCGCCGATGCCCAATCGGGCATCGGTGAACGACGGAGGGTGGACGATGATCTGCGAGAACCGCACGACGGTCACGATGTCCTCCATCGTCACCTTCTTGCCGTAGATCTGCTCGAGGAAGTGGATCATCTCCTCGTGGCGGCGGAATTCCGGGTTGTCGTGCTCGATGTCCCGAGGCGTCAGGTCGCGGACGCGCTTGACCTCGACCTGGTCGATGACCGCATCGAAGATCTTCTCCCGCGGCGAGTGCTGGTAGCCGATGGTCACCATCACCGCCTGGTTCTTCTTGTACTTGTGCGACTTGTCGCCGAGGCGAATCGTCGCCGTCTTGCGACCGCGCTTGAGCTGATCAGCGAAGATCGTGGAGTAGAAGTTCAGGACCTGCATCCGACGGCGGAGACTACTCGTCGGAGGTGATCTGCGACAGGGCGCGCGCCGCCATCCCTCGCTCACCGTCATAGGTCAGGCGCTCGGCGGCCTCGCTCAGCGGCATCCAGCTCGCCTGTTCGACCTCATCATCATGGTCGGCGATATCGCCCCCGATATAGGCGAACAGGAAGAAGTCCACCTGCTTTGCGATGCGCTTGCCGTTGCGCATGTACCAGTAGCGGACCGCGCCGAGCTCGCCGAGCGGCTCGGTCTCCACGCCGGCCTCTTCGCGGACCTCGCGCGCGGCGGCTTGCAGCGGCGTCTCGCCCGGGTCGACGTGACCTTTGGGCAGCGCGAGCACCTTGGCGCCGCTGGCCGCGCGCCGAGTCGGCACGATCACGATGCAATCGGTACCGCGCACCACGACGCCGCCGGCCGAGTGCTCTGACGGAGACAACAGCCCGCCGGCCATCAGTAGACGTAGCGCTCCAGCGCGGAGGGCTCGTGCACGGTCACGCGGCCGCGGCCCTGGGTGACGACGCCGGCGCGCTCCAGGACGGCGAGGAAGCGGCTGGCGGACTCCCGCGAGGAGCCGGCCAGTTGGGCGATGTCAGCCTGGGTGATCGTCACCAGCACGTCGCGCTCGGCCGCGCCCTCGGATTGGGCCTGGCGCACGAGCTGGCCGAGGACGCCGGCGACGCGTGACTGGACCGTCTGGAAGGACTGGCGGGCGAGGCGCTCGTTGGCCTCGCGCAGGCGCCGGCCCAGGCCGATGACGAGCTTGACGGCGATGTCGGGGTGCTCGCGCAGCAGCCGCCGCATGTCCTGGCCGAGGATCGCGATCGCCTCGACGTCGTCGAGCGTCTCGATCGTCGCCGAGCGCTTCTCGTCGTCGAACATCGCCAGCTCGCCGAAGATGTCGCCCGGCCCGAAGTGCGCGAGCGTGATCGTGCGGCCGTCGACGTTCTCGCGTACGGCGCGGGCGTGGCCGCGGCCGACGATGTAACACGTGTCGCTGGCGTCGCCCTCGCGGAAGATGACGGTGTTGCCGTCGAAGTGGCGGGGCACCGCGACGTCGGTGACGCGGCCCAGGTCACCCGGTGCGAGCGCTTCGAAGACCGGCACCTGGGCCAGCAACTCGACGCTCTGCGCACTGGAGGGCACCGGTGGAGTCTATGGGAGTTGTGTGACGGCGGTCGCACATTGAATGCGGCCCACCCACCCGACCGGTGTCCGGCGTTCAGGCGGTCCCGTCCAGCGCGCTTTCGCGCCGGCGTCGCCGCAGCGTGCGGCCGGCGAGCAGCGCGAGCGCGGCGAGGATCGCCAGGGGAGCGAGGACCGCGAGGGCGATCAGCGCCACACCGCCGGCGACCTGGAGGATGCGGCCGGCATCGTGCAGGGCGTCGCGCGGGGTCCAGGCGCCCCCGTCGTTCTTGGTGGCCTTGCCGGTGCCCTGGACGGTGACGGCGACGGTCGCAAGGTCGGCCCGGCGCCGCTGGGCGTCCAGCGCGCCCTTGCGCTGAGCGATCTCGGAGCGGTTGTCGGCCAGGCGCGCCCTGAGGCTGGCGATCTGGCGGTCGGTCGTCGCCTTGCCCAGCGCGCGCAGCAGCGCGGCCCGCTCGGCGCGCGCGTCGGAGAGCTGGTCGGCGGCCGAGACGGTCGCGGCGGTGATGTCGGTCGCGCTCTGGTTCAGCGCGCCGACGTGGGCGAGCTTGGAGAGCCGGGCGAGCGTGTCGTCCAGACGCGCGGACGGGATCCGCAGCGTGAAGCTGGCCTCCCCGCCGCCGTCGCGGGTGGCGATGTCGGAGCGCTGGACGTAGCCGCCTGCGGCCTGGGTCTCGCGCACGACGCCGTCGGCGGTCTGCTGGACGTCGTCGGGCTTGGGGGTGAGCGTGAGGTCGGCGGCGCGCTGGACCTTGCGGTTTTGCTGGGTGGTGGCCGTCGCGGGCGCCGCGGGCGCGGCGGCGGTGAGCGAGGGGTCGCTCTTTGGCGCTGCGGCGCCGCCGGCGGACGTGCTCGCCGCCGGCGCGGCGGAGTCGGCGCTGCTTGCGCCGGTCGAGCCGCGGGCAGCGCTGAGCGCCTCGGCGGCCGACTTCTCGGCGGTGCTCGGGGCCCGTCCTTCGGCGGAGAGCGTCTGGGAGGAGGACGAGGAAGACGACGACGAGGAGTCGCCGAGGTCCTGCGACAGCGGCTTGGAGTGCGTGTCCACCAGGGCAACGGCCACGATCCCGGCGAGCACCGCGGCCGCGAGGCCTGAAGCGAGGAGCTGTGGCGCGCGCAGGCGTGCGCGCCACGACGGCTTGCTCGCGCCGTCGTGGCGCGACACCGCGGCCTCTCGCGGGAAGCCCGCGTGCACACGGGCGTCCAGCGACGCGAGGAACGCGGCGCTCGGTTCCGGCTTGGCCGCCTCGACGTCGGCGACCAGCAACGCGAGGTCGGGGTCGGCGGTCGGCTCGTTGGCGAGCGCGGCGTTGAGCTCGCGTAGGCCGCGCAGGATCTCGGGGTCGGGCAGGGCGTCACGACGGCGCATGGCAGGCCTTCCGGAGTCGGGTGACCGCGCGGTGCACGCGGGTGCCCGCGTTGGCGACGGAGATGTTGAGGACCTTGGCGATCTCGGCGTTGTCGAGGCCGGCGTGGAACTTCAGCGCGATGAGCTCGCGCTCCCGCGGGTCGAGTTGGGCGAGGGCGGCGGCCACGGTCGCGCGGCGCAGGGCGGCCTCGTCCTCGGCCATCCCGTCGTCGTGCTCGGCGTCCGGGGCTTCCGGGTCGGTCACCAGCGCGGCGATGCGCTTGCGCGCCCGGAGCTCGTCGAGCGCGGCGTTGCGGGCGATGCCGAACACCCAGGCCCGCTGTGTGCCGCGCTTGGGGTCAAACCCCGCCTGGCGGCGATAGGCGCGTTCGAAGGCGCTCGCGGTGACGTCCTCGGCCGCCGCGCGGTCGCGCAGCAGCGTCATGACGTAGGCGAAGACATCCGACGCCGTCTCGCGATAGAGCGCATCGAACCGGACGGTCATCGGTTCGGAAGTCGAGATCTCCATGACAGTTCCCACGTCGACACTACGGTCCACTGGCCTTTCCATCACACGCGGGTACATTTCGCGCGTGCATCTCCTGCGTCATGCAGTTGCCGGCGGCCTGGCCGCACTCGTCGCCCTGAGCGGCGCGGCGGCGCTTGCCGGCGCCGCCACCACCGGCCCGACCGTCGATCAGTCGCCGCTGCTCTGGGCGACGATCAACATCTGCGACACCGCCAAGCACCCCGACACGATCGGCATCCGCGCCTCGATGCCCGGCTCGGGCAAGAAGGCCGAGAAGATGTACATGCGCTTCCAGGTGCAGTACTTCCGGGCCTCGACCCAGACCTGGGCGCCGACCGACGCCACCGTCGACTCCGGCTTCCAATCGGTCGGCTCGGCCCTGTTTCGTCGCCGCGAGTCTGGCTGGAACTTCTCGATCACCCCGCCGCCGGCGGGCCAGACCTACCGCCTGCGCGGCATCGTCTCCTTCGAGTGGCGCATCGGCAAGAAGGTCGTGCGCAAGGCCCAGAAGCGCACCCACTCGGGCCACAAGGGCACCTTCGGGGCGGACCCGAAGACCGCCAGCGCGGCGGAGTGCATCATCAAGCCGTAGGGCGAAGGGCGAGCCTCGCCGGTCTCAGGCGTCGAAGAGGCGAGGGTCGTTGGTGATCACGCCGGTGACGCCCATGCGCTCGAAGCGGCGGATCTGCTTGGCGTCGTCGACGGTCCAGACGTAGAGCTCGCCGCCGGCGCGCTGCACGGCGCGGACGAAGTGCGGGGTGACGAGCGAGAAGTGCGACATGACGGCATCGACCTCGCCGGCGCGCATCGCGCGGACGATGGCGCGGGGCACGGTGCGGCGTAGGAGCAGGACCGTCGCCAGCGCGAGCGGCTTGGTCGCCGGGTTGGCCAGGTAGTTGCGCTTGACCTTGGGCACGGACCAGCCGATGCGGATCTTGTCGGACGCCGCCCGCAGGACCGGCAGCGAGACGACCTCCATCGTGGAGATGAGCGTGCGCTCCTCCATCCCGCGCTCGCGCAGCGCGGCGACCACGCGCTCCTCGTAGCCGTGGGTCTTGAGGTCGACGTCGAGCTCGATGCCGGCGAACGCCTGGCTGCTGAGGTGGTCGAGGCCCTCCTCGAGCGTCAGCGGCGTGCGCCGTGCCGCGTCCTTGAAGTCGTGGGCGAGGACGAGGCGGCCGGTGTACTCGCCGTCGCCGTCTCGCTCGGGCAGGACGTCGAACTCGACCATGTCGCAGCCGTGGGCGAGCGCGGCGTCGAAGCTCGCCGTCGTGTTGCCGGGCGTGATGTGGTCGGCGCCCTTGTGGCCGATCCGCCGCACGGCGCGCTGCTGGGTTGAGGTCGAGGTCAGCTCTGGCATCCGGGGCACCAGTATGTCGTCCGGTTGTCGTCGCCTTGCCCGCGGCCGAGGATGCGCTCGCCGCAGCGCGGGCAGGCCCGCCCGGCGTTGTTATAGATCTTGCGGTGGCGCTTCTGATTGCCGTCGCGTGCGGACTCCTGCATCCGCGGACGCAGCTCGTGCACGATGCGCAGCACTTCGTCGTCGCTGACGGTTGCCGTGGCTCGCCACGGGTCGACCTCGGCCAGCCAGCAGCCCTCGGCCTTCCAGAGGTTCCCGATCCCGGCGACGATCCGTTGGTCCAGGAGCGCGTCGCCGATCCCGCGCGTCGGGTCGTCCTCGCGCAGCCGGCGCAGGACCGCGCGCTCGTCGAACGCCTCGGCGATGATGTCGGGGCCGAGCGCGCCGAGGCGCAGGTCAAAGCGGCGGCGCGTCTCGGTCAGCAGCTCGAGGACCGGGCCGTCGAACTGCACGACGTCCTGGCCGCCGCGCGTGATGACCAGCCACGCCCGCCGCGGTGCGCGGTGCCAGCGCGCGCCCTCGGGATGGACGCGCCACGCGCCCGTCATCCGCAGGTGGGAGTGGATCGTCAGGTCGCCGGCGAAACGCAGGAACAGGTGCTTGCCGTGGGCGGTGACCGACTCGACCTCGCGGCCCTTCAGGCGCTCTGGCCAGCGGTCCTTGCCGAAGCGCGCATGCGGTGTACGAATCGCGTCGGGGACGTGGCCTTCCAGGACCGGCCGGATCCGATTGGCTGCGTAGTGGATGGTGTCGCCCTCGGGCATGCGCGCTCTTCGAGGGTACGGTGGAGAGGTGCACGCCGATCTTGCCTCGCTGGTGGGCGCCGAGCACGTCGAGTCCGACGTCGCGCTGGCCGACGCCAGCGGCCTGTCGGGGCGCGTGCCGGTCCTGGTCGCGCCGGGCAGCGCCCAGGAGGTCGCCGCGGTCGTCGCCTGGTGCTACGCGCATGACGTCGCGATGGTCCCGGTCGGCGGGCGCAGCGGCTACAGCGGCGGGATCGTGCCCGTAGCCGATGGTGGTCGCGACACCGTCGGCATCGCGCTGGATCGTCTGGATCGCGTGCGGTCGTTCGATCCGCTGCGGTGGCGCATGGAGGCCGAGGCGGGGGTGAAGACGGCGACCGTCGCGCGGCGTGCGCGCGAGAACGGGCTGCTCTTCCCGCCGGATCCGGGCGCTGCAGAGCAGTCGCAGCTCGGCGGCAACCTCGCGACCAACGCCGGCGGACCGCATGCCTTCAAGTACGGCGTGACGGGGCGCTGGGTGACGGGCGTCGAGGCGGTGATCGCGCCGGGCGAGTTGGTGTCCTTCGGCGGCGCGGTGCGCAAGGACGTCGCGGGTCTGGATCTGTGCGCGCTGCTGATCGGCAGCGAAGGGACGCTGGGGATCATCACCGCCGCGTGGCTACGGCTGGTGCCCGCGCCGGCTGCGACGTTCCCGGTCGCCGCGGCGTACGGGAGCGTGCGCGAGGGCTGCGCGGCGATCGACGCGGTGCTCGGATCCGGCGTCGTGCCGGCGGCGATCGAGTACCTCGATGGGCGGTGCATCACGGCTGCGCCGGCGCCGTTTCTGCCGGGTGCTGGTGGTGCCCAGTTGTTGGTGGTCTGCGAGGCGGAGTCTCTGTCTGACCGCGATGAGCTGTTGGAGGCCTTGGGTGCCGGCGCCGTGGCGCCGCCGGCGACCGAGGTCTGGCGCTGGCGCGACGGCGTCTCGATCGCCGTGCGCGCCGTGCGTGGCGAGAAGCTCTCCGAGGACATCGCGGTGCCGGTCGAGCGGCTGGCTGACGCGATCGAGGGCACGATCGAGATCGGCGCGCGCCACGGGTTGGAGGGGTGCTCGTGGGGCCACGCCGGCGATGGCAACCTGCACTCGTCGTTCCTGCTCGATCCGGGCGATGAGGAGATGCGCGCGCGGGCCGATGCGGCCGCGCAGGAGCTCTTCACGATGGCGCGCGAGCTCGGCGGGACGGCGAGCGGCGAGCATGGGGTTGGGTTGTTGAAGGCCGGCCAGCTGTCGGCGCAGTGGGCGCCGGCGGCGGTGGCGGCTGCGCGCGCGGTGAAGGGGGCGCTGGACCCGAAGGGGTTGTTCAACCCGGGCAAGAAGGAGCCGTGAGGCGGCGTTGAGGCCTTGGTGCGGGCGTTGGTGGCGCCCAGTGCGGGCGTTGGCTGGTGATGTGCGATGTGGTCTGTCGGCACCGAGGGGAGCGGGGTCGGCTGCTCGGTGCGCTGGCTCGTCGTCCGCTTCGGCCTCGGGGAGGGTGGGCCTGTTGGCGGCCGGTATGCGTCCGCGTACAGGCCCGCGTCGGTCGGCCGCGGCACTTCGCGAGCGGTGGGCCTCTTTGCGGTCGGCATACGTCCGCAGACAGGCCCACCCGCCGCGTTCGGCCTAGAGGGTGTCCGATTCGGGGCCGAATCCTGGTTGCGCAGCCCTCGATCGCGCGTAACCCGCGCATATCGCGGGTTACGCGTGCTCCATGGTGCTCACCGGTCGCAATCGACGACGCCGGCGCCCTCAGCCCAGGCGCTGGCGGACGATCGTTGGCGCAGCGAACCGCCGCTCCCGCTCGCTCTCATCGGTGCCGACAGACCACGCTGCGCACAGCGGCCAACGCCTGAGCTGAGCGCCGCGGCCTACGCGCTGAGCGTCAGCTTGCGCGGGCCCGCCCGGAAGCCGACGTCGATAAGCAACGCCTCGAGATCCGAGCCCACGACGGCCTCGCCGTCGACGCGCTCCAGCGACAGCTTGTGGCGGCGGTCGCCGGTGACAAAGGCGGCGAGAGCCTCCAGCGCCGGACGCAGCCGCGCGTCCTCGCGTTCCACCAGCACTTGAATTCCGCGGCCGCCGCGCTCGACGTAGATGACCGGCTCGGCGCCGCCCAGGACGACGTAGGCGCCGGCGGCGCGCGCCGGCTTGGCGCGGGCGTCCGTGTCATCCCGGCGCTTTGGCCACGGCAACGCCGCGCCGAACGGCTGGGCCGGGTCGGTCGCGGCGAGCACGACCGGTGGCGTCTCCTCCGCACGGTCGGCCTGTGTGCGCAACCGCTCGACCGCGCCCGGCAGCGCGAACTGCGCGCCGCCGAGGCCCTCGACGAAGTAGCCGCGGCGGCAGACGCCGAGCGTCTCGAGCGACGACAAAGAGTCATACAACGAGGAGAAGCCGCCCGGGATCCCCTCGGCCAGGACATGCTCGCGCGTGACGATGCCGTAGCGCTCGAGCAGCAGTTCGGCGACCGTGCGACGCCGAAGGCCGGGCTCGATGTCGGCGCGAAAGATCGAGGTGGTCAGCGCCCAGCGACCCTGGACCTGCGCCGCCGAGCCGGACCCGCGACGGGAGCCGAATCGCGTGCCCGCCCGCGAGCCGCGCCGGGTCATCGATGCCTTCTGAGCTCGCGCCAGCGTCAGTCGCGGCGCGCGCAGCGGCGCGAAGGCGTCGTTGGTCACCTCGCCCGCCCAGACGAGGTCCCACAGCGCCTCCTGGATCTGCTCGGGCGCCAGCGGGATCTCGGCGAGGAAGTCGGTGAAGAAGCACGGCGAGACCGCCAGCCGCTCGCGTAGGAGGTCGTGCTCGGGAAGCTCCGGCCGATCGATGCCGCCGCGGACCGTTGGCGGTCCCAACGCTTCGGCGTCCTCGCGGAAGTAGAGGGCCACGCGACCGGAGTTTCGGCCGAGCGCACCTGCGCCGACCCAGACGACTTCCCCCGACGCGCACAGCTGATCCAGCCACGTCGGCGAGTAGGCGCCCACGCGTCGCAGCAGCACGTCGCGCTCCCAGACATCCGCCGGTAGTGCGAGCCGCTGCAAGGGCACCAACATTTCCCGCAGGCGGTCGATGCCCGCGCCCGCCGCCGCATGCCGGTCGACGCCCTGCCACGAGGGCAGGAAGGCCGCCAGCGCCCGCTGGTCGGTTGCCTCGATCTCCTTGCGCAGGACCGCCAGCGACGCCCGGCGGATCCGCCGCAGCACCTGCGGGTCGCACCACTCGCGCTCGGTCCCGCCGGGGCGCAGTTCCCCGCGCACCAGGTCGCCCGCGCCCTCCAGCGCTGCCAGCGCGCTCGACGGATCGACGCCCCAGCGCTCGCGCAAGTCGGCGGTCGTGAACGGCCCGTGCGTCCGCGCATAGCGCGCGACGAGCCGCTCGGTCGGACGCTCGACCGACTCCAGGAACGCGGCGGGCAGCCCGCCCGGCGGCACGGTGCCGAACGCGTCGCGATAGAGGCCGGCGTCGTCGGCCGCAACCCACCGCTCCTCGCCACCGATGCGTAGCCGCACTGCGCGCCGCTCGTCGACCAAGGCCTCCAACATCGCGTCGCTGTCGAGCTCGGCCAGCACACGAGCCCGCACCTCGGCCCGCGACAGGTCGCCGACCCGCCGCAGCACGTCGGCCAGCCCGTCGCGATCGGTGGCCTGCGTGCGCTGCGACCGATGCTGGAGATCCGCTTCAACCTGATCGAGCGCGTCGGCGTCGATGAGGTCGCGCAGCTCCTCCTGGCCGAGCAGCTCGCGCAGCAGGTCGCGATCCAGCGACAGCGCGGCCGCGCGCCGCTCGGCGTTGGGCGTGTCGCCCTCGTACATGTAGGTCGCGACGTAGTCGAACAACAACGACGACGCGAACGGCGACGCGGTGCGCGTCTCGACCTCGACCAGCGAGAGATCGCGCGAGTTCAGCCCTTGCAGCAGCTCGATGAGGCCCGGGACGTCGAGGACATCGCGCAGGCACTCGCGGTAGGTCTCCAAGATGATGGGGAAGTCGCTGTACTGCTTGGCGACCTCCAGCAAGGACTGTGCCTTGAGCCGCTGCTGCCACAGCGGCGTGCGCTTGCCGGGGTAGGCGCGCGGGATCAGCAGCGCGCGGCCGGCGTTCTCGCGGAAGCGCGCGCCGAACAAGGCGCTCGACCCCAGCTCCGCGACCACCTGATCCTCGACGTCCTCGGGATCCAGCAACACCAGGTCGGCGCCCGGAGGCTCGTCGGCGTCGGGCAGGTGGACGATGATCCCGTCGTCGGACCAGATCGCGTCGGACTCCAGGCCGGCCTCGTCGCGGATCTTCGCGCTGAGCGCCAGCGCCCAGGCGGCGTGGACCCGGCCGCCGAACGGCGACAGCACGCACAGCCGCCAGTCGCCGATCTCGTCGCGGAAGCGCTCGACGACGATCGTGCGGTCGCTCGGGATGACGCGCGTCGCCTCCTGCTGCTCGCGCAGGTAGTCCACCAGGTTGCGCGCGGCGAGCGGATCGAGGTCGTACTCGGCCTCCAGCAGCTCCGGCGTCTGGTCGACGGCCCAACGTGAGAACTCGCCGATCGCGCGGCCCAGCTCCTTCGGGCGGCCGACCGAGTCGCCCTTCCAGAACGGCACCGCGCCCGGCACGCCCGGCGCGGGCGAGACGACGACGCGGTCGCGCTGGATCTCCTCGATGCGCCATGACGACGCGCCGAGCAGGAAGGTCTGGCCGGGCCGCGCCTCGTAGACCATCTCCTCGTCGAGCTCGCCGACGCGGCGCCCGTCGGGCAGGACGACGGCGTACAGCCCACGGTCCGGGATCGTGCCGGCGTTGGTGATCGCCAGCTGGCGGGCGCCCTTGCGCGGGCGGATCGTGCCCGCGACGCGGTCCCAGACGATGCGCGGGCGCAGCTCGCCGAACTCCTGCGACGGGTAGCGCCCGTCGAGCATGTCCAGGACGTTCTCCAGCAGCTCGCGCGAGAGCTCGGCGTAGGTGTAGGTCTTGGTGACCAACCCGTACAGGTCGTCGACCAGGACCGGCGCTTCACCGTCTGATTCGACCCCCGCCGCGATCGCGACGATCTGCTGGCAGAGGACGTCCAGCGGGTTGCGCGGCACGACGGTGGGCTCGATCTTGCCCTCGCGCATCAGCTTGACGACGACCGCGCATTCGAGCAGGTCGGCGCGGAACTTCGGGAAGATGCGGCCCTTGGAGGTGTCGCCGACGGAGTGGCCGGCGCGCCCGATGCGCTGCAGGCCGCGCGAGACCGACTTGGGGGACTCGACCTGCAAGACGAGGTCGACGGCGCCCATGTCGATGCCGAGCTCCAGCGAGGACGTCGCCACCAGGCACGGTAACTGGCCGGCCTTGAGCTGCTCCTCGACGACCAGCCGCTCTTCGCGCGCCAGCGACCCGTGGTGGGCACGCGCGATCTCCACGGTTGGTCGCTCGGCCTCCTCGTCTTGCTTGGCCGCCAGCTCGTTGAGGCGCAGCGCGAGCCGCTCGGCGCCCCGGCGGTTGTTGACGAAGATGATCGTCGAGCGGTGCTCACGGACCAGCTCGAGCAACTGCGGGTACATGGCCGGCCAGATCGACTTTCGGGTCGCCTCGGATCCGCCGGGCGTCGGCTCCAGCGGGTCCAACGCCGCCGCCGACTGCTCGGGCTCCTTCATCGACTCGACCGGCACCTGGATCTTGAGGTCCAGCGGCTTGCGCACCCCGGCGTCGACGATCCGGCACGTCCGCTGCGGGCCGACCATGAAGCGGCCGACCTCCTCCAGCGGGTTCTGCGTCGCGCTCAACCCGATGCGCTGCGGGTCGCGGCCGCCGTGCTCGGCGGCGACCAGCGCGCTCAGGCGCTCTAGCGTCAGCGCGAGATGCGCACCGCGCTTGGTCGAGGCGACCGCGTGGATCTCGTCGACGATGACCGCCTCGACGTCGCGCAGCACGTCACGCGCCTGCGAGGTCAACATGAGGTACAACGACTCGGGCGTCGTGATCAGCACGTCGGGCGGCGTGCGGCGGATCGCCATTCGCTCCTTCTGCGACGTGTCGCCGGTTCGGATCGCGACCTTGATGTCGGCACCGATCCCGATCAGCGGCGCCTGCAGGTTGCGCTCGACGTCGTAGCTCAGCGCCTTGAGCGGCGAGACGTAGACGACGCGGATCCCACTGCCGTCCTCCCGCGGCGTGGTCGCCAGATGATCCAAGGAGTACAGGAACGCCGCGAGCGTCTTGCCGCTGCCCGTCGGCGCGCTGATCAGCGTGTGCTCGCCGGTCGCGATCGCCGGCCATGCCTGCTTCTGCACGGCGGTCGGCGCCGCGAACGCACGCGAGAACCACTCCTGCGTCTTGGGGCTGAAGGCGGAAAGCGGCACGGACCTCCAGGGTACGAGGATTCTTCCGCCTCCCGATGACCCTGATCTGGGCAGAATGTGCCCGATGCAGCCCGGCAGCCACGGCTCACGCCGACGCCGTGCTCCGCGAGGCGCCGATCTCGCGACGCTGAGCCACGTCCTGACGGTGGTCGCCGTCCCCGGCATCGTCCGCGACAACTGGTCCAAGCTCCAAGCGGTCTCCGGACTGGTCTCCGGCGTGCTCGTCGCGCTGATCGGTGTGGCCGCGACCTATGTCTACAACAACCGCCAGGCCAGGGCACAGAAGCAGCAGGCCGACAGCGAGGCCGCGGTGCAGCGACTGCAGACGGTGGCGAGCTTCATGCCGTACCTCGGCTCGTCCGATTCGCGCCAGCAGGAAGCGGCGCTGCTGTGCATCTCGGGCCTCGGCGATCCCGAGCTCGCGGCCCAGCTGGGTGAGGCCTTCCGCGACGAGGGCTCGCTCGATGCCCTGTCACGGATGGCGAGCAGTGGGGACGCGACGACGGCGGCCGCGGCCCAGAGCTCCATCGACACGATCTACGGGAACCTGGGCCAGTCGGTGGTCAAAGTGCTCGGCGACGACGGATCCCTGCGCGGCAGCGGCTTCGCGATCGGCGACGACCGGATCGTCACAGCCGACGTCGTCGTCGCGGATGCGCAGATGGTCAACGTCGAGCTCGCCGATGGGCGCCGCCTGAGTTGCGATGTCGAGGCGCTGCTGCCCGACCGCGGGATCGCGATCCTGCGCTCCGCCGGCGATGGGCCGAGGGTGCTCGCCGTCAGCGACGCGGACGCCGTCAGGTTCGGCGAGGAGCTGGTCCTGCTCGGCTACGGCGGTGACGGCATGGCGACGAGCGTAGGGCGGGTCGTCAGCGAGAAGGCGGTGTCGTTCGCGCTGAGAGGGCATACGCACGAGTTGATCGCCACCTCGCTGCAGACCGAGCCGGGACAGGCGGGAGCGCCGGTCGTCAACCGCGCGGGCGAGGTCGTCGGCGTGCTGTACGCGAGCGACAGAGACCGAGGGCTGGCCTACGTGCTCCCGAGCGGCGGGCTCAATGTGGCGCTGGGCGCCGAGCTCGTCGACGACGAAGCCGAGTGAGATCTGGCGGACGCGCTCAGCGGAGAGCCGGAAGCGGGTCACACGCCTGCCAGCCAGCGCGCGGCCGACGCCGACGCCGCCGACCGTCTTCTGGCTGGGGGACGATCATGCGTTGCGCAGGGCGATGGCTCGCGCCGGAACGTCGGTGATGACGGCCGTGACGCGCGGGTCGCTCAGAAAGCGGCGCAGGAGCTTCTCGTCGTTGACGGTCCAGACGTAGACCGGGAACCCCGCCTCGGCGACGCGTCGCAGGGCGCCGAGCGACGCGAGCGCGTGGTGCATCGCCACGAGGTCAGCGCCGCACGCGCGCGCTCGCGCGACGGGTGAGAGCTCCGACAGGCGGGTCCGCACGACCTGTCGCGTGTGGCCGACGCCGACGAGCAGTCCGGCGCGGAGCTCCGGGGCGATCCGCTTGACCTCGGCCACCACCTCATCGAGGAACGAGGTGACGACGACGTCGTCGATCCCGTCGAGCGCCGCCAACACGCGCTCGACGTAGCCGTGCTCCTTGAGCTCGACGTCGAGCCCGATCCGTCCACGCGTGAGCTCGAGCACCTCATCGAGCAGCGGCGGGAGATGGCCGGTCGCGTCCCCGATCTCCGCGCGCGTCAGGGTCTCCACGGTGCGGCCGCCGACCGCGGCGTCGTGGAAGGCGATCAGCTGACCGTCGCGCGTGCGCCGCACGTCGAACTCGATCATGTCGGCGCCGAGCGCGATCGCCTGCTCGAAGGCGTCGAGGCTGTTGTCGACCGCGCCGGCCGAGGCGCCGCGATGGGCGACGACCAGCACGCCGGCTACCCCGCGACCTCGCGCGCCGTGCGCAGGACGTCGTCGAGCATGGCCTCGGTCAGGACGCCGGTGAACGTGTTCTGCTGGCTGGGGTGGTAGGTACCGAGCAACACCCACCCTGAGTTGTCATCGTCGTACCAGAGCGCGCCGTGGCCGAACTTCGGGCGCGGCCGCGGCGGCGGGTGGCCGAGGGCGGCGCGCAAACGCAGCGCCGCGTCCCATGCGAACGCGCCGAGGCAGACGACCACGCGCACGTGCTTGACGTGGTCGAGCTCGGCGACCGTCCAGGGCAGGCAGGTGTCGCGCTCGGTCGGCGTCGGCTTGTTGGCCGGCGGCGCGCAGCGCACGGCGGCGGTGATCCAGGCGTCGGTCAGCTGCAGGCCGTCGTCTCGTGACACCGACGTCGGCTGGTTCGCGAAGCCCGTGCGGTGCAGCGCGGCGAAGAGGAAGTCACCGCTGCGGTCGCCGGTGAAGACGCGGCCGGTGCGGTTGGCGCCGTGGGCGGCGGGGGCGAGGCCGAGGATCAGGACGCGGGCGGCTGGGTCGCCGAAGCCGGGGATCGGACGGCCCCAGTAGGTGTCGTCTTTGAATGCGGCGCGCTTCTCGCGCGCCACCTGCTCGCGCCAGTCGACCAGCCGCGGGCAGCGGCGACAGGTTGTGACCTCGGCCTCAAGGGCCGTTAGGCCCGGATCGCTCATGCGTTCTGCCGCAAGATCCCCAACATGAGCCGCTCGATGACCGGCTCCAGCTCGCGGATGTCGCTCGGGTTGCCAGTGCGCAGCTGGCGTGAGGCGAGCTCGACGATCGCGCCGACGCAGGCGAACGCGTCGTCGCGCGAGGCGAAGCACGGCGCCCCGTAGCGCGGGGCGATGCGCTCGTTGTCGCGGTGGATCGCGTCGGCGAAGGCGTCGAGGATGGCATCGCGGCGCTCGGTCGCGCGCGGGCCAGCGCCGATGATCTCGACCAGCACCGTCTGCGAGGCGTCGGGCCACTCGGCGAGCGTGCGCAGGAACGCACGGGTGCCGTTGGCCAGGTGCTCAGGGTAGGTCCCCGCCTCCGCCTCGGAGGCCAGCGCCATCTGGCGCATGACCTCGGTGGCGGCCTCGTCGAAGAGCTCGATGATCGCCTCCTCCTTGTTGGCGAAGTGCTCGTAGAACGTCGCCTTCGACATCCCGGCCTCGCGGCTGATCGCCTCGGCGGTGGCGTCGGCGAAGCCGCGCTCGGCGAAGATCTTGGCCGCGGCCTCGAACAACCGGCGGCGCTGGACGGTCAGGCGCACCTCCAGCGGCGGCGCGTGGCGCCCGCGCGGGACGACGGTGGGGACGATGCTGCGGGAGAGCTCGGAGTCGGCCATGCGAGGACAGATCCTAGATAGGCTCCGGCGCGATGGCCGCACCCACACGTCTTCTCGCGCTGCTTGTCGCGCTCCCGCTCGTCCTCAGCGCCTGCGGTCAGGCGGCCAAGGACTCGGCCTCGGACTTCCAGGGCGACCAGAAGGCCGTGGCCCAGACCGTCGAGGATCTGCAGTCGGCCAGCCGCAAGCACGACAGCTCCCGGATCTGCACGACGCTGCTCGCCCCGGCGCTCGTGGCGCAGATCAAGAAGGCCTCGGGCGGCGACTGCGACAAGGGCGTCAAGGACTCGCTGAGCGACGCCGACTCCTTCGAGTTGCAGGTCCAGAAGGTCACGATCGCCGACGGCAAGGCCTCCGCGGTCGTCAAGTCCGAGGGCGGCGACAAGGATCGCGTCGACACGCTGGAGCTCGTCAAGGATGGCGGCGTGTGGAAGATCGCGACGCTGGGCGCGTCGTAAGCCGCCCGATCCGTCCGGCCAGTTGGCTGGGTACTGCCGATTGACCCGGCGTTGCGCGGCGCCTAGCGTCGAGCGCGATGCCGATCACCTTCGTCACGCTTGGTCCTGAAGGGACCTGCCATGAGCGCGCGGTCAAGCAGTACGCGCGCTTCCAAGGGCTTGAGGACGTCGAGCTTGATCTCATCACCGACTTCTTCGACGGGCTCGAGCGGATCCGCGGCCGCGACGACGCCTTCCTCGTCCAGTGCAGCGCGCACCCGGGCGTCCACGAGATCACCGAGAAGCACTGTGACGAGGTCTTCGTGGTCGACACCTTCATCTACCCGACCAAGTCCTTGGCCATCCTGAGCCGCCGCGACCTCGATGGGCCGGCGCGCTCGCTCGGGATCGTCGAGGCGACCGAGGGCTACGTCGACCTCTCCGAGTGGGAGGTCAAGATCCCGCAGATCTCCAAGCCGCTGGCCGCCGAGGCGCTGCTGCGCGGCGAGTTCGACGCGGCGCTCACGCACTCCGAGTGGCTCGATCGCCATCCGGAGGAGCTCAAGCTCGAGCGGATGATCGGCGAGATCGACACGACCTGGGTCGTTTACGGCACCACCAAGCGCTTCGCCGGCGAGGTCATCGGGATCCCCTCGCCGGACGTGTACGGCCGCGCAGCTGCGGCGTCGGCTCTCGCCGCCGCCTAACCCAGCGCGCGCCCGTAGTGGCGCTCGTAGTACTCGCGGTACTCACCGGAGCGGATCGGCTCCCACCAGGCGGTGTTGTCGCGATACCAGGCGACGGTCTTCTCGAGGCCCTCTTCGAAGCGGACCTGCGCTGACCAGCCCAGCGCGCGCGCCTTCTCTGAGCCCAGCGAGTAGCGGCGGTCGTGGCCGGGGCGGTCGGTGACGTACTCGATCAAGGACTCGTCCTTGCCCGTGTGCTTCAGGATGCCTTTGACGACCTCGATGTTGGTGGACTCGTCCGGCCCGCCGACGTTGTAGACCTCGCCGGGCGCGCCGTGGCCCAGGACGTGGGAGATCCCGCGGCCGAAGTCCTCCACGTAGAGCCAGTTGCGCACGTTGAGCCCGTCGCCGTAGACCGGCAACTTGTCGTCGTGCAGCGCGTTGAGCACCATCAACGGGATGAGCTTCTCGGGGTACTGGTAGGGCCCGTAGTTGTTGGAGCCGCGGGCGATCACCGTCTCCAGCCCGTAGGTGTGGAGGTAGGACTGCACCAACAGATCGCCGCCGGCCTTGGAAGCGCTGTAGGGCGAGGACGGGACGATCGGCGACTCCTCGGTGAAGGAGCCCTCCTCGATCGACCCGTACACCTCGTCGGTCGAGATCTGCACGTAGCGCTTGACCTCGCGCTCGCGCGCGGCCTCCAGGAGGACGAGCGAGCCGCGGACGTTGGTCTCGACGAACGCGTCGGGGCCGCTGATCGAGCGGTCGACGTGCGTCTCGGCGGCGAAGTTGACGATCGCGTCGACGCCGTCGCCGATCGCCTCGGCGACCTTCTCGGCGTTCTGGATCTCGCCGTGGACCAGCGTGACGCCGAGGCCCTCGAGGTTCTCGGGCCGGCCGGCGTAGGTCAGCGCGTCGAGGACGACGACCTCGTCGCCGTGGTCGTTGACGCGCTGGCGCACGAAGTTCGAGCCGATGAACCCGGCCCCGCCGCAGACGAGCAGCTTCACGATCCGTTCTCCCTCTCGTTCAGGTACTGCGCGACGCCGTCCTGCCAGCTGGGCAGGCGCGGGGTCTCGTCGCGCTCGGTGGCCAGGACGCTCCAGGCCGGCCTCGGGGCCGGACGCTGGAACTCCGCGGCCGTGGTCTCGTTGACGCGGGTCGACAGGCCGGCCGCGCGGTACAGCTCGACGGTCAGCTCGTGCCAGGAGCACTGGCCGCCGCCGGCGGTGTGAAAGATGCCGGTGGCATTGGCCGCCGCGAGGTCCAGCAGCGCCGGCGACAGGTGGCCGGTCCAGGTCGGCGAGCCGACCTGGTCGGTGACGACGGCGACCTCGTCGCGTGATGCGGCGGCGTTGAGCATGGTGTCGCAGAAGTTCTTGCCGCCGACCCCGAAGAGCCACGCGGTGCGCGCGATGGCGTGGTTGGGGTTGTGGCCGGCGATCGCCTGCTCACCCGCGAGCTTGGTGCGCCCGTAGGCGCCGAGCGGCGCGGTCGGGTCGGACTCGACGTAGGGGCGGTCGGTGAGCGTGCCGTCGAAGACGTAGTCGGTGGAGACGGCGACGACGCGCGCGCCGAGCATCGCCGCGGCGGCCGCGACGTTAGCCGAGGCGTCAGCGTTGACGGCGAGCGCGGCATCCTCGTTGGCCTCGGCGCCGTCGACGTCGACGAACGCCGCGCAGTGCACGACCGCCTCGGGGGCGTGCTCCTCCAGGAGATCCTGCGCGACGGCCGGATCGGTGAGGTCGCCGTCGGGCAGATCGACGCCGATCGCGTCCCAGCCCCGGGCGCGGGCGTCGGCGAGGACGCGATGGCCGAGCATGCCGGACGCACCGGTGATGAGGACCCTCACAGGATCTCGATCTCCGAATTGTCGCCCACCATGAACTTGTAGGCCTTGGGCTGGCCGTTGCTGCGGGCGATGTGGACGTTGCGGCCCAGCAGCGAGGACTCCATGCGGCCGTCGAGGCCGCGGACGGAGGAGCCAGCCAGCAGGATCGAGTGCTCGACCTCGGCGCCCTGGACCTCGCAGTCCTCGCCGATGGCCGTGTAGGGGCCGATGTAGCAGTCGGTCAGCACCGCGCCCGCGCCGATGATGGCGGGTCCGCGGACGGTCGCGCGCTCCAGCTTGGCGCCCGCCTCGATGACGACGCGGCCCTCGACCTGGGAGTCGATCAGCTCGCCCTCAACTCGATGCTCCATACGATCGAGGATCAGGCGGTTGGCCTCCAACATGTCGTCCAGGCGCCCGGTGTCCTTCCACCAGCCCTGGACGATGTGCGGCTCGACGCGCCGGTCGGTGTTCACCAGATGCTGGATCGCGTCGGTGATCTCCAGCTCGCCGCGCGGCGAGGGCTCGATCGCCCGTGCCGCGTCGTGGATCAAGGACTTGAACATGTAGACGCCGACGAGCGCGAGGTTCGTCTTGGGCTCCGGCGGCTTCTCGGCCAGGGCGACGACGCGGTCGCCGTCGAGCTCAGCGACGCCGAAGTGCTCGGGGTCGGGAACGGGCGTCAGGAGGATCAGCGCGTCGGGCTCGTTGGCCTTGAAGGCGGCGACGAGGTCGTCGATGCCGCCCTGCAGCAGGTTGTCGCCCAAGTACATGACGAACGGCGAGTCGCCCAGGAACGGCTCGGCGGTCAGGACCGCGTGGGCGAGGCCGGCAGGCTCGTCCTGCAAGATGTAGGTGATCTTGACACCGAAGGCCGAGCCGTCGCCGGCGACCTCCTTGATCTCCTCGCCGGTCTCGGGGGCGATGATGATCCCGATCTCCTCGATGCCCGCCTTGGCCATCGCGTCGATGCCGTAGAAGAGCACCGGGCGGTTGGCGACGGGCACCAGCTGCTTGGCGCTGGTGTGGGTGATCGGGCGCAGGCGCGTGCCCTTGCCCCCGGAGAGGATCAGGCCCTTGAGTGGTTGCATCAGTAGACGTTTCCCAGCTTGCGGTGGTCCCACGTGGCGCGCGTCTGCTCGACGAACTCCAGGCCGACGCGCTTGGCGGCCTGGGCCTTGACCATCTCGCGGTAGGCCGATGCGTCCTGTCCGCCGCCGTAGCGGCCGAAGATCTCCAGCCCCAGGTCGGTCACAAGGTCAACATCGCGGTGGATGATCGTTTCTGTCTCGAACATCACCCCGCGCAGCTCCTGGTAGACGTCACGCCCGGCCTCGACCTGCAGCGTCGCCCGCGGGTCGCGCTCGAGGTTCTTGGTCTTCTGGGACTTGGCGAAGGTCCACGCCCACAGCCGTCCGTCGCGCACGACGTACCAGAGCGGCATCAGGTGCGGCCACCCTCGGGGACCGAGGGTGGCGCAGGTCATCACGCGCTCCTCGTCGAGAAGCGCGAGGACCTCTGCATCGTCCATCGTGATCAGATCGCGTCGGCTCACCGGCGCAGGAGGCTAACGGGCAATAGCTCGCGCAGGGCGCTCGCTATTGCTTGCGGGCGTTCGCCCAAGGGGCGATACCCGCTTTTGGGCGGGGTCGGCCTGGTCTAACGGACGGCAAGCTGGAGGCGATCGACGGCTGCGCGGACGGCCTCGCGGGCCTCCGGCGGCGAGACGACGGCGGCGTCGCCGGCCTCGGCCAGCACCTCGCGCACCAGCCAGTCGGTGCCCTTGTAGGGCAGCTCGACGATGACCGAGCCGTCGGCGAGCTCCTGGGCGACGCGGCGCTGCTCCCGCGACCAGCGGGCGCGCTCGGGGGAGATCCAGACGCGGGCGACGCGGGAGGCCTCGACCAGCCCGGTGCTGGGCCAGCCGGCGACATCGGAGGCGGGGTCGACCTCGGGCCGCGGCGTGAAGGCGACGTCGAGCACCTCGGCGGTCTTGACGCGGTCCAGCCGGAAGTGGCGGACCGCCTCGCGCGCTGGATCATAGGAAGCGACGTACCAGCCCTCGCGGCCGTTGATGAGCGCGTAGGGCTCCACGACCCGCTCGGAGAACTCGTCCTCGTTGGCCTTGCAGTACTCCAGGCGCAGCTGGTGGGAGTCCGAGATGGCGCGCGAGACGACGCGGGCGATCTCGGAGTCGTCACCGGCCCCGGACGCGACCTGCAGGCCCTGCTCCATCGGATCGGCGCCGAGCGCGGCGACGATCTTCTCGCGCGCCGAGTTCAGTGCGCCTTCGGGCAGGTGGTCGCCGATCAGGTCGATCGCGGCGATCAGCGCCTTGGCTTCAACGGGGAGCAGGCGCGCCGGGCGGTCGAAGTTGTCGGAGTACGGCTCGGGGTCGACGTCGATCATGCCGTCGTCGCGAACGTCGGCGTAGAGGACGTAGGAGCCGCCGCCGAAGTTGACGACGTTGAGGACGTTGATGTCCTCGCGCAGCTCGGCGTCGGAGACCTGGAGGCGCTGGCAGAGCTCGTTCAGCGACAGGAGCTCCTTGGCGCGGCCGGCCTGGATCAGGATGCTGGCGAGCGTGACGAGGCGCGCGAAGCGCTCGGGGCGGATCGCGGTCTCGCGCTTGGCGATGGGCTCGACGATCTCCTCGGTCTCGTCTGCGGGCAGGACGGCGGCCAGGTCGAGCTCGCCGGTATGACGCTCGTGCAGCTGCTCGATGCGCTCGGTGATCTCGGTGACGAGCTCGTCGGGGCCGAGGATCCGCGCGTGCTCGCCCAGGCGCAGCGCCCAGGCGGCCAGCTGGCGGACCGAGGCGTACTCGGTGACGAAGATCATGTCGCCGCTGTCGTCCTCGGCGGGGCGGATCGTGCCGAAGCGGCCGAAGTGCCGCTTGACCTGCCAGGCGATGCGCTCGGAGATCCAGACCTCGGCCTGGCCGACGGGCTCGCCGAACTGCCAGTCGGCGCGCGTGGCGTAGGAGCGCGGGTCGAAGTCGGTGGGGCGCTTGAAGTCGTGCTCGGCCTTGGTCGCGTAGGCGACCTTGCCGCGGATGCGGGAGAGGCGGAAGACGCGGATGGCGTCGCGCTCGTGCGCGCGGCCCAGGAGGTAGAACTGGCCGCCCTGGAAGAGCAGGTGATAGGGATCGACCTTGCGAGCGCCGACCTCGTCGCGCTCCATCGTGTAGTAGTCGAAGGTGATGGTCTTGTTGCGGAAGATCGCCGTCTCGATCTTCGCGAGGCGCTGGGAGAGGTCGTGGCCGCCGGCACTGGCGGTGACGCCGAGGGCGATGGAGCCCTGGTCGGGCGCGTTGAGCGGGCTGGGGCGGCCCCAGGAGATCTGCTGCAACGCCAGGCGCAACGGCTCGGCGTAGGCGAACTCGCCATCGAGCAGCGTCAGCGCGAACTGCAGGCCGGCAAGCTCCTCGTCGGTGAAGGCGATGGCGGGGAGATGGAAGTTCTCGGGCCGCAGCGAGTAGTTCTCCTGCTCGGCCACGCCGTCGGCGGGCTTCTCGACCGTGAGCTGGATCCCGAGCGAGTCCAGCTCGGCGCGGTCGGCGTAGAAGCGGCGGGCGAAGGCGTCCTCGTTCATGCCGCTGTAGCCCTCGACATCACGCCGGATCTCCAGCGCGGTGACCGGACGGCGTTCGGCCATGAGATATGAGATGAGCGAGAGCTGACGGATCAGCTTCTCGGTGTCCTTCGCCATATACAGACGACGATACGGCCCTTGACCCCGTGATGGGCCCCTCCTTGCAGAAGTCCGCGCGCTCTTTCCGCAGATTCGGTACCGGGGCGGCGCGAGCCCTGACAACTGCCATTGCACCTACACGCCGTGTACGGTTCGGCCCTCATGACCAAGCTCGTGATCGTCGACGACCACGAGGCCCTACGGGAGGGCCTGGTCGCGCTGCTGCAACACGGTGGCCTGGAAGTCGTGGGTGCGGCGGGCAATGTCGCGGCCGGGATCGACCTCGTCGAGCACGCCGAGCCGGATGTCGCGATCGTCGACATCCAGTTGCCTGACGGCAGTGGCATCGACCTGACACGCGAGCTGCTGGCCCGTCGGCCCGAGCTCGGCGTGATCCTCTACACGGGCGACAGCGACGCCGAGCTGCTTTACGACGGCCTCGACTCCGGCGCGCGCGGCTATGCCCTGAAGGCCGGATCGATGGATGAGCTGATGGCCGCGATCGAGCGCGTCGCGGGCGGCGGCTCCTACGTCGACCCGCGGCTGGACCGCATCCTGCTCTCGCCGCGCGCGACGGCGCACGTCCCGCAGCTCTCGCCGCGTGAGCGCGAGATCATGCACCTGATGGCCGAGGGCATGACCGCCGAGGCGATCGGCGACAAGATCAGCGTCTCGGTCGAGACCGTCCGCACCCACGTGCGCAACGTGATCCGCAAGCTGCAGGCGCGCAATCGCGTTCACGCGATCGCGATCGCGCTGGAGCGCGGCGAGATCGCGCTGGACTCCACGCGCGAAGAGCGATGAGCTCGGCGGGCGGCGCCTGGCCGGCCGACCCCGACGAGCGCCTCGCCCGCCTCGTCCACGATCTCCGCACCCCGCTGACGATCGTCCAAGGCTTCGCCGAGCTGCTGGATCGGGGCGCGGTGACCCTGGATGAGGAGCGGCGCACCGAGTATCTGGGGCGGATCGCGGCGGCGGGGCGGGAGATGAAGGAGATCTTGGACGACGAACGCGACGACAGGTTGTCGTCGGAGCGCTAGGCGGCCTGTGACCGCCGCCGGTCCTCGGCGGTGATCGGCGCCGCTGACGTGCCCGCCGAGCCGAAGTAGGCGCCGGCGCCGATGGCGCGGTCAAAGCCGGACCAGACCTGGCCGGGCGGGAGCTGCTTCTCCAAGCGATCGAAGGAGCCGAGGCGGCCGCCGAGGTTGTCGATCATGTGCACCAACGTGGCCTCGCGCGTCGCCGGCACGACGGGCGAGCCGTGCTCGAGCGCGCCGTGGTGGCTCAAGATGATGTGCACCACGCTCTGCGCGAGCTCCTCGGGGAAGCCGTCGAGATCTTCGATGCAGCGGCGCACGCGGTAGTAGCCGAGCGGGATCTCGCCCTGGAGGCGACCCTCGTCGGTCATGTCGATCGGTGCGTCGCAGGTGTAGGCCTCCAACTTGCCGATGTCGTGCAGCAGCGCGCCCGTGACCGCGACGTCGCGGTCGATGCCGGGGAAGGTGGCGCTGATCGCGCTGACCGCCTGGGCGACCGTGAGGCAGTGCTCCAGCAGCCCGTGCAGGTAGGCCTGGTGGTAGCGCTTGGCGGCGGGCGCGATCCGATACAGCGCCCAGGTCTCGGAGCCTTCACCGAAGAAAGTGTCCAACAACCGGCGCAAGTGCGGGTCCTGCACGGTGGCCAGCAACTCGCGGAAGTCGGCCTCCATGTGATCGACGCGGCGCGGTGGGCCGTCGTGCAGCTCGGCCGGGTCATAGGTGCCGGCGAGCGCCGGGCGCAGCTTGAGGATCGTGATCTGCGCGCCCCAGCGCTGGTGGACCTCGTAGCGGCCGACGACGTGCACGGGTGAGCCCGCGCGGCAGAGCTCCAGCGCCTGGGCGACGTCATCCCAGACCATGGCCGGCACGCCGCCGGTGCGATCGCCGAGGACCAACTTGAGGAACTCGCCGCCGTCGCGACGCTGGCGCCGGTCGGCCTCCCGAACCAGGAACACCTGGTCGAGGTCGAAGCCGTGCTGAAGGTCACGAACGAGCACGGCGGCAAGGTGACACGGCCAGCGGACGGACTGTGGCACCTGCGCACTCTTGTTACATCTTCGTCACAGATTGTGGAACAATTGCTGAGATGTCGCGCGTCCAGGTCCTCCTTGCGGCGGTCTGCTTCGGCACCACCGGCACCGCGCAGGCGCTCGGTCCGGACGCCGCTGCGGTGACCGTCGGGGCGGTCCGGATCGCGGTCGGCGCCGTCCTGCTGTTGCTCGTCGCACGCGCGGTCGCAGGCGACGGCACGGCGGCGAGCGCCCGCTGGCCCCGCGGCCCGCTTGCCGTCGGCGCGCTCGGCGTCGCCGCCTACCAACTCTGCTTCTTTGCGGCCGTCAAGGACACGGGCGTGGCGGTCGGCACGGTCGTCGCGCTCGGCTCGGCCCCCGCGCTCGCCGGTGCCGGCGGCTGGCTGCTGGACCGCCGCGTGCCCGATCGCTCGTGGGCCCTGGCGACCGCCCTGGCCTGCGCCGGCGTCGCGACGCTCGCGCTCGCGGGCGGCGGCTCGGAGGTCAGCGCGCCGGGCGTCGCGCTCGCCGTCGGCGCCGGCGCGTCCTACGCGGCGTTCACGCTCGCCTCCAAGCGGCTGCTCGATGCGGGCCACGGCATCGAGCCCGTCATGGCCTCCCTCTTCGGGCTCGGCGCCATCCTGCTCAGCCCTGTCCTGGTGTTCGGTGACCTCCACTGGGTGACGAGCGCCGGCGGCGTCGCGATGGCGCTCTGGCTCGGCGCGATCCCGACCGCGCTGGCCTACCTGCTCTTCGCATCGGGCCTGCGCCACCTGCCCGCCAACGAGGTTGCGACCTTGACGCTCGCCGAGCCGGTCACCGCCACGCTGCTCGGCGCGATCGTCCTCGACGAGCGGCCCGGAGCGGTCGCGATCGTCGGGATCGTGGCGATCCTCGCCGGGCTGGCCGTGCTGGCCATCCCCAAGCGCGAAGAGCGCACTCCGCCAGTTGAGGTGATCGCATGACTGCCACCGCTGTTGCCCGAAGCGAACCACGCCCGACGCCGGTGATCGCATGAGCCCCACGGCCGTGGATCGCGTCGCCGCCGTCCTGCGCGAGCAGATCCTCGATGCCCAGTTGGACGCCGGCACGCGGCTGGTCGAGGGCGATCTCGTCGAGGCCCACGGCGCCGCGCGCCACACCGTCCGCGCGGCCCTGCGCGCGCTCGCCGACGAGGGTCTCGTCACGATCGCACCGCACCGCGGCGCCCGCGTGGCCGGCTTGGACGCCGACGCGATCGTCGCGCTCTACGAGCTGCGCGCCGCGCTGGAGGTCGAGGCCGCGCACCTCGCGCTGGCCAAGCACGGCGATGTCCTGCCACCGTCGGTCCACGAGGCCGCCGAGGTCCTGGCTCGCGCCTGTGGCCGCGCGCGCCCCGGCTGGCCGACGGTCTCCCGCGCCCACGCTGACCTGCACACCGCGCTGGTGCGCGCCGCCCGTTCGCCGCGGATCGAGGCGGTGCACAACCGGCTGACCGCGCAGACCCGCCTCTTCCTGTTGCAGGTCCGCCCGCACTACACCTTCGCGCGCCTGGCCGATGAGCACTTGGAGCTGGTCGACGACCTCGAGCGCCACGGGCCCGAGGTCCTGCGGCTGCACCTGCGCGCCGCGGCGGGCTCGGTGGTCGACGGCGTGCTGCGCGACCCATAGGGCGCGCGCGAACGCCCCGGGGCTTGCCTGCCGCCGCCGCGGGTAGTTGACTCGACAGCTATGTCCACGCCCAGTCAGTCGTCTGACCCCCGCCGCTGGTGGACGCTCGGTGTCGTCTGCGTCGCCACGTTCATGCTGCTGCTCGACGTGACGATCGTCAACGTCGCCCTGCCCGACATCCAGAAGGATCTCGGCTCGTCGTTTCAGGATCTGCAGTGGGTCGTCGACGCCTATGCCTTGACGCTGGCCGCGTTCCTGCTCACCGCCGGCTCGCTGGCCGACCGGCTGGGTCGCCGCCGAATCTTCGTCGGTGGCCTGGCGCTCTTCACCGTCGCCTCGCTGTTGTGCGGGTTGTCGGGCGCGCCGACGCCGCTCAACCTCTCGCGCGCGCTGCAAGGCGTCGGTGGCGCGGCGATGTTCGCCACCTCGCTGGCGCTCTTGGCCGCCGCGTTCACCGGGCGTGAGCGCGGCACCGCGCTGGGCATCTGGGGCGCGACGACGGGCGCCGCGGTCGCCGTCGGGCCGCTGGTCGGCGGCGTGCTGGTCGAGCACGTCAGCTGGCAGTCGATCTTCTACGTGAACCTGCCGATCGGCCTCGCCGCGATCGCGGTGACCTTGCGCATGGTGAGCGAGAGCAAGGATCCCGACCCGGCGCCGATCGATTGGGCCGGGCTGCTGACCTTCTCGGCGGGGCTGTTCGCGCTCGTCTTTGGGTTGGTCCGCGGCAACGGCGAGGGCTGGGGCAGCGCGCAGATCGTCGGGCTGCTGATCGGCGCGGTGGTGTTGTTGGTGATCTTCGTCTTCGTCGAGCGCCGTCAGGAGCGGCCGATGCTCGACCTCATGCTCTTTCGCAAGCCGTCCTTCGTCGGCGTCTCGATCGTGGCCTTCGCGCTCTCGGCCTCGATCTTCGCGATGTTCCTGTACTTGACGTTGTTCATGCAGAACATCCTCGGCTACGGGCCGCTGGAAGCCGGCCTGCGCTTCCTGCCGATCACCGTGTTGTCGTTCTTTGCCGCCGCGCTGTCGGGCAACCTCACCGAGCGCGTGCCGGTGCGCATCCTGCTCGCGACGGGCCTCGGCTTAGTTGGCATCGGCCTGCTGCTGATGAGCGGGCTGGACGCCGACTCAGGCTGGACGGCGCTGCTGCCGGGATTCCTGCTCAGCGGCGTGGGCGTCGGTCTCTGCAATCCGGCGATCGCCTCCACCGCGGTCGGCGTCGTCGAGCAGCGACGGGCAGGCATGGCCTCCGGCGTCAACAGCACGTTCCGCCAGGTCGGGATCGCGACGGGGATCGCCGGCCTCGGCGCGATCTTCCAGGCGTCGGTGACGACGAAGATCACCGACGCGCTGCGCGATGCCGGGGCGCAGCGGCCGCCCGGCGCCAAGCTGCCGCCCGCCGAGGTGCTCGCGCAGGGCAACCCGCGGGTGCTCGGGCCGCTGCACGATGCGTTCGTCACCGGCTGGACGGGCGCGCTGAACGAGATCTTGGTCATCGCGGCGATCGTCGCGCTGGCCGGCGCGGTCGCCGCGGCCGTCCTGATCCGCGGCCGCGACTTCGTCGCCCACGGGGCGCCGGCGCCGGCGCCCGAGCCCGTGGCGCGCGAGGACTGATGCGCGAGCCGCTGGTCGAATACCGCCTGACGCTGGGCGACGTGGAGACGCGGGCGCTGGAGCTCGAGGGCGACGGGCCGCCGCTGGTGTTGCTGCACGGCTTTGCCGACTCGGCCGACACGTGGCGTTTCGCGTTGGATCTGCTTGCGCGCCACGGTCGGCGGGCGCTGGCCGTCGACCTGCCGGGCTACGGCGAGGCCGATCGTCTCGCGGCCGACGTGCCCGTGTTGGAGCAGTACCGGACGTTCGCCCGGGCGGTGGTGGAGCACGCGTCGGTCGAGGCGGGCGGCGCCGGCGTGATCCTCTGTGGCAACTCGCTGGGCGGCGCGATCGCGCTACGCGCCGGCGAGGAGGAGGACCTCCCGCTCACTGCGATCGTCCCGGTGGCGCCGGCCGGCCTGGACATGCCGCGCTGGTTTCGGATCATCGAGCGCGATCCGTTCGTGCGCGCGCTGCTGGCCACCCCGGTCCCGTTGCCGCAGGTCGTGGTTCGCGGCGTCGTGGGTCAGGCCTACCGGGCGCTGGCCTTCGCGGCGCCGCGGGGTGCCGCGGCCGAGGTCGTCGGCTCGTTCACCGCGCAGCTGCGCACCCGCGACGCGGTCTCCGATGTCCTGGCCAACGGCCGCCGGCTGCTGCCCGAACTGCACGACTGCTTCGCGCTGGAAGCGGTGCGCGTGCCCGTGCTGCTGGTCTGGGGCGACCACGACCGGATGGTCACCCACGAGGGCGCGCGCCACATCCTTGATGCGTTGCCCGACACGACCTATGCGTTGCTCGACGGCGTCGGGCACTGTCCCCAGGTCGAGGCGCCGGAGCGCTTCGTCGCCGCGTTGGAGGACTTCACGGCGACGCTCACGGCGGACGCCGCACGCTGATCCGCCACAATGGCGGGCGGTTGCTGCCCTCGCTGCCACTGATCCCCAAGCCGGACGACGTCGCCCACGCCGCGGCCAATGCCTTCGACATGCTCGTGCGCGGCGGGGTCGCCGACCTGCGCCGGACGCCGGCGGCGATCATCGACGAGCAGCCGCAGGGCACGGTCTTTCAGTACCTCGCGCCCGAAGAGCGCACGCGGCACCTGCCGGTGTTGCTGGTCCCGCCGCTGGCCGCGCCGCCGATCTGCTTTGACCTGCGCCGCGGCTGCTCGATGGCCGAGCACCTGCTCGGCCTGGGCCACCCGACCTACATGGTGGACTACGGGTCGATCGCGTTCTCGGATCGCGACCTCGGGCTCGAGCACTGGGTGCAGGACGTGTTGCCTGGTGCGATCGCGACGGTCTCCGAGCATGCGGGCGGCAAGCCCGTGCAGGTCGTCGGCTGGTGTTTGGGCGGGATCATGTCGCTGCTCGCGCTGGCCGCTCGGCCCGATCTGCCGGTCAACTCGATCGCCACGGTCGCCAGCCCGTTCGACTTCGCCCAGCTGCGGATGTTCGCGCCGATCCGCGGGGTGGCCAACATCACCAACGGCCTCTTCGGGACCGCGGTCTACCGGGCGTTGGGCGGTGCGCCGGCGCCGATCGTCAAGCGGATGTTCCAGCTCTCGACGCTGGACAAGTACCTCACCAAGCCGGTCGTGGTCGCGACCAACCTCCACGACCGCGACTTCCTGGCCCAGATCGAGGCCGTCGACCACTTCATCGACAACATGCACGCCTACCCAGGGCGGACCATGGGCCAGCTCTACCACCAGTTCTTCCGGGTCAACGACCTGGCCGACGGCAGGTTGTCGCTCGGCGATCACGACATCGACCTGGCCGATGTGCGCGTGCCGGTGCTGGCGATCGCGGGCAAGACCGACACGCTGGCGCCGCGGGCCGCTGTGCACCATGTCGGTGAGCTGCTGACCGGCGCGCCGGAGGTGCAGTTGAAGACGGGTCCGGGCGGGCATCTGGGTGTGTTGACGGGACGGGCGGCGGCGCGGACGACGTGGCACTGGATCGACGAGTTCTTTGCGCGGAATGAGTTGGTTGAGAAGCCCGTGGCGCCGCGTCGTCGCCGCCGTCGCGCCGCATAAGGCCTTGCGAAATGGCGCGATGTCGCCGCTACCCTCGACCGCCATGTCGCGCGCCCGTGTCTTTGTTGTGCTGCTCGTCGCTGCTCTTGCGGTGACCGTTCCTGCCGTCGCTTCGGCCCAGAAGAAGGACCCGACGAACGTCCCGGCCGGGGTCACGGCGGGCGGTGTGGATCTCTCGGGCCTGACGCTCGTCGACGCGCAGGCGCGGCTGGAGACGACGGTCGGCCCGAAGGTCAATGCCGATCTGATCCTCGGCGCCGCGGGGAAGCCGTGGACGCTGAAGGCGGCCGACGCCAAGCTGACGTTCGACGCGTTGACCACCGCGAAGCGCGCGCTGCGCGCCAAGGCGCCGGGCGATGTCGGGCTCAAGCTCAGCCACTCGCGCCTCGCGGTCCGCGGGTGGGTCGCCGGCGTGGCGGCCAAGGTCGGCAAGCCGGCCAAGAACGCGACGGTCAAGATCACGTTGAAGCACATCTACCGCACGCGTGGCGGTCACGGTCGGGCGCTGGATCAGTCGGCGGTCGCGGCGCAGATCGACGCGGCGCTCGACGACGGCGTCACCGCCCCGCGCACGCTGCACACCGCGCTGAAGAAGACGTCGCCGAAGGTCAACGTCAACGATCTCAAGCGCGTCTACGGCACGATCATCACGGTGGACAAGGCCCACTTCAAGCTGCGGCTCTACAAGGGCCTCAAGTTCAAGAAGTCCTACATGGTGGCCGTCGGCCAGCCGGCCTACCCGACGCCGAGCGGCCTGTTCCACATCGCCGACAAGCAGGTCGACCCGGTGTGGTCGGTCCCCAACTCGCCGTGGGCCGGCGAGCTGCAGGGCACAACCGTCGACGGCGGCTCAGCGGCCAACCCGCTGAAGGCGCGCTGGATGGGCATCATCAACGGCGTGGGCATCCACGGCACCGGCGAGGACTACTCGATCGGCTCCGCGGCGTCGCATGGGTGCATCCGGATGCATGTGGCTGATGTGAAGGATCTGTACCCGCGCGTCCCGGTGGGGACGTCGGTGTTGATCAAGTAGCTGGCGGCTGCGCAGGTCGCGTTTGCGTACGTCGTTGGCGCTCAGCGCGGGCGTTGGTTGGGGTGCGGTGCGTGGTGTGATGGCGGCGAAGAGAGCGAGCGGGGCGGTGGCTCGCGGCGTGGCCCGTCGTCCGTCGGCGCCCCGGGAGGGTGGGCCTGTTGGGCACGATGTGGTCTCGTTGAACGGGCCCACCCTCGAAGCGTCGAGCGCGTCGAGGTCCGGGGCGTCTAGCCCCTGATATGCGAGGGGTAGGCGACACGGACCGGACGTTCGGGCACGAATCATCGATCCGGGGCGTCTCGTGGTGGACTATTGACCACCAATCGACCCGGATCTCCAGGGTCGGCAATTCCGCCCCGAATCGCGCCGCCACGACGGCTCAGCCACACCAGCCCCGCCGCGCACCGCCCGCCGCGCTTCTCGCCCTCGGTGCCGACAGACCCCGCACCGCACGCCGACCAACGCCGTGCACTGCTCACCAAACCGCACGCGCGCAGACGAAGCGAACGAAGGCCTACGCCTTGCTCGGCTCCGCTGCCGCCGCAGCGGCGCGGTGCCGCGCGACGGCCTCGCGGGCGGCGCGGATCGCCGCGCGCGGCGACCACGTACCCAGCTCCGCGCCCAACGCGATCACGCCCACGATCAGCCCCGCGAGCATCAGCAGCGCCCCGACGCCGAACGTGAAGGTCGTGATCGCCGCGATGTCGACGGCGTGGCCGGTCGTTTCGACGAAGCCGTAGCTCAGCATCGCCAGGCGCAGGCCGGCGCTCGCGGGTGCCAACGGGATGATGCGCCCGCCGCCTTGGGCGGCCATCACCAGCACGACGGTCGACACCGTCACCGGGAGGTGGAAGGCCTCCATGAACAAGGCGAGCGAGCCGAGGCGGATGAGCCGCGCGAGCGCCTGCCAGCTCGCCACCCCCGTCACGAACCGGCGCGGCTGGCGGAGGATCACGATGCCCTGGCGCAGGCGCGACGCGAGGTCAGAGACGCGGCGGCGCAGCACGCCGTAGAGCAGGTACGCGCCGCCGGCGATCAGCAGTGCGCCGCCGCCAGAGAGGAACGGATGCTCGATGATCAGCGTGACGTCGACGTGCGGCAGCTCGCCCGAGGAGGTCGGCACCGGCAGGAAGCCGCGGCTCAGCGCCCAGACCACGAGGGCGAAGCCGAAGAGCGTCTCGAACAGCGTCTCGGGGAGGAAGGTCGCCGCCAGCGTCGGGTAGCGCGCGCCCGGGATGCGCCGGTGCAGGAGCCAGAGCTTGACGATGTCGCCGCCGCGCGCGGGGATCACGCCGTTGAGCCCCGCGCCGGCCAGGTAGGCGGCCATCGTGTGGCGCGGTCGCAGCTCGCGAGCGTCCGGGTAGGCCGCCTTGATGATCGTGTGCCAGCCGCGCGGCCGCACGGCCTGGGCCAAGATGTAGGTCACGATGCCCAGCGCACAGAGCCACGGGTTGACGCTCGCGGCACGGTGGAGCAGAAGCTCCAGCGCGTGGTCGGCGGTGCGGAAGACGTCGCTCAGCATGTCCACTCCGTGTTAACGACACCTCATGGGTGCAAGTAGAGCGGGTCGGTGAGATTGCGTGTGCGTCAGGACCCCTGCCGTGGCGGCAACTCATCGGGCCAGTGCCCGTGGCGATCGAAGTACGCGCGGGCCTCGTCTTCCTCGGCGCGGTCGCGATCGCCGCTGATGCCCATCCGATAGAGCCAGTTGAGCAGCCCCACGCTCAGCCCGGCGCCCCACAGCGCCGCGGCGCCGTCGATCGACGTCTCGTCGCCACCGCGGACGACGATGAGCACGATGCCCGCGAGCAGGATCGTGACCGGCAGCCAGATGCGGACGTAGGTCATGACTCCTCCACCGTAGCCCTCCGGCGGGTGGTGAGCACCAGCCCGGTGAGGATCGCCGCGACGCCGACGAGCTGCAGCCAGCTCGGGCTCTCGCTGAAGATGATCACGCCGAGGAGGACCGAGCCGACGGGCTGGATCGTCAGCAGGATCGACGTCAGCGCCGCGGGCAGGCGCGGCAGCGAGGCGGAGATCAACAGCCAGCCGACGACCTGCGAGGTCAGCGCCAGCGTGACGAGCCAGCCGTGTGCCGGCCACGACGGGACGAGGTCGAGGTCGCCGACGACCGCGCCGATGGCCAGCGCGCCGAGCGCGGCGACCCAGGTGGCGTCGAAGAGCGGGCCCGCGGGCCGGCGCAGATCCGAGCCGCCGGCGCGCAGCACGAGGATGAACCCGGCGTAGCTCACGCCGGTGGCGATGCCGAAGACCACGCCTTGGGCGGGCCGGTCGCCGTAGGCGCCGGACTCCAGCGCGCCGGAGATCAGGACGATGCCCGAGAGCATCAGCGGCAGCGTGACGAGCACGCGAGCGCCCGGTCGCTCTTTGAGCACGGCCCACGCGATCAGCGGGACGAAGGCGACCTGGAGGTTGCCCAGGACCGTCGCCAGCCCGGCGCCGACGTCCTCGATCGCGTGGTGCCAGCAGACGAGGTCGACCGCGAAGAAGACGCCGGCGATCGCGGCCAGCCGGCGGTCCTTGGCCGGCCGCGGGCCGTGGCGGCGGTTCTCCACGCGCGCGAGGAGGAAGAGGATCGGGACCGCGTAGGCGCAACGGAAGACCGCGGCGGTCGACGGCGAGACCTCCGCGAGCCGGACCAGGATCGCCGAGAACGCGATCGCCAGCGCGCCGAGCACCGCCATCGCACGCGGGCGCGCGGCGAGCTGCTCGAGGCGCGTGGAGGCGGCGGTCGCCGTGGTCGTACGGGCCACGGCGACGCACGGTAAGGGTTCAGCCGGTTCCGAGGCCATCGAGGGACGATTGGATCTCGCTGTACGAGATCCAATCGTCCCTCGATGCCGAGTGGGGGAATGGGTGGCGGTGGGCGCGTGCACCTGGTACAACCAGTTCATGTCACTGGTTGGACCAGTCGAGACACGGTCGGCGGAGATTCACCGTGCTCTGCGCGGCGCGATCCTCGATGGGCGCTATGGGGCTGACGACGCGCTGCCGTCGGAGCGGGTGCTGAGCGAGGAGCTCGGTGCCAGCCGCCATGCGGTGCGTGAGGCGCTCAAGCGGCTGCAGCAAGCGGGGCTGATCTCGATCAGCCAGGGCGGATCGACGCGTGTGCGCGACTGGCGCCGCCACGGCGGGCTGGATCTCATGCTCGCGCTCGGTGCCGAGGGTGAGCTGCCGCCGGAGGGGCTCGGCCTTGTGCGCTCGCTCTTTGAGATGCGCGCCTCGATCGGCGCCGATGCCGCGCGGCTGGCGGCACTGCGGGCCGATGCCGCCGCGCGCGCCGAGCTCGAGGCCCGCGCCGCCGCGCTGGCCGCCGCTGACGACCCGGCCGCGCGCACCGCGATCTACGACGTGCTCTGGGACCGCATCATCGACGCGGCCGACAACCTCGCCTACCGGCTCGCGCTCAACACGCTGGTCGCCGGCCAGCACGTCCTGTCCTTCGACGCCGCGACCGTCGGCGCGGAGATCGCCGACGGCCCGGCGATCTGCGCGCTGGCCGCCAAGATCGCCGACGCCGACCCCGACGGTGCCTTCGCGGTGGCGAGCGAGTTGCTGCGCCGCTCGATCCCGGAGACCACGCCATGACCGAGATCCTGTACTACGCCTTCCCGTACTTCATCCTGTTGTTGCTCGTCGAGTTTCTGTCCTTCCGGCACCTCGAGGCCGACGGCATGGTCGGCTATGACCTCAAGGACTCGCGGACGTCGATCACGATGGGGATCGGCAACGTCATCATCAACGTGGGCTGGAAGTTCGTGGTCCTCGCGCTGTACGTGGTGCTCTATGAGCTCGCGCCATGGCACCTGCCGACCGACGCATGGTGGGTCTGGGTCGCGCTCTTCTTCGCTGACGACTTCTCCTACTACTGGTTTCACCGCGTCTCGCACGAGAGCCGCGTCTTCTGGGCCAGCCACGTCGTCCACCACTCCAGCCAGCACTACAACCTGAGCACCGCGCTGCGCCAGACGTGGGTGCCGATGACCTACGCGCCGTTCTGGCTGTGGATGCCGCTGGTGGGCTTCGCGCCATGGATGGTCCTGTTGGCCCAGGCGTGGAGCCTCATCTACCAGTTCGGGATCCACACCGAACGCATCTCCCGGCTGCCGCGACCGATCGAGGCCGTGTTCAACACGCCGTCGCACCACCGCGTCCACCACGGCTCCAACGAGCAGTACTTGGACAAGAACTACGGCGGCATCCTCGTGATCTGGGACCGGATGTTCGGGACGTGGGAGCCCGAGGGTGAGCGCGTCCGCTACGGGTTGACCACCAACATCGAGACCAACAACGTGGTGCGGGTCGCGTTCCACGAGTACGTCGCGCTGTGGGGTGACATCCGGCGCGCACGGACGTGGCGGGCACGCTGGGGGCTCGCGCTGCACGGGCCCGGCTGGGCGCCGGTCGAGGAGCCTGAGCTCGAACCGTCCTCCGCCGCGCGCGGCTGAACCGCCTACGCTCGACGTCATGATCGAGCTCTACCAAGCCGAGTGGTGCCCCTTCTCCCACCAGGTGCGCCAGCGACTGACCGAGCTGATGGTGCCGTTCGTCGCCCATCAGGTCGAGCCCGAGCCCCACGAGCGCGACGCGATGGAGGCGGCGACCGGCGATCGCACGATCCCGGTCGTCGTGCTGGACGACGGGACGGTCATCGGCGGCGACACCGAGGAGATCCTCGACGCGCTCGACCGGTTGTTCCCCGAGAACGACTTCACCGTCGCCCACCACGAGCGGCGCGTCGAGGCGCACCTCTTCGAGCGTTAGGCGCCCGCGAGCATCAGCGCGCCCCAGTCCTCGGTCGCTCCGAGGCGGGCGAGGACGCTTGCGAGCTGGCCCACCGAGCGCACGACGGCCAGGTCGTGTGGCTGCGGCGTGACGGTGGCGGCGAGCTGCAGCGCGGCGGTGAGATGGTCGAGCCCGCGCTCGGCGATCGCCGCCAGGACCGGGCCGTCGAGCGTTGCCGGGCCGCTGAGGACGTCGCCCAGGACGACGGCGGCCAACCCGTATGCCTTGATCGCGTCGGCGGTCGGCAGCAGGCCGAGCCGGTCGGCGACGATCGCGGCGAAGCCGTCCTGATCGCCCGCGCGCCAGGCGACCAGCGCCTCCAGCGCCGCAGCGGTGCGGTCACGGTCGACCGGTCGCGCGAGGCCCGCGCCGAGCAGGCCGACCCGGCCGTTGGCCATCAGCACCACGTGACCGGGCCGCGGGTCGGTGAGGACGAGCCCCGCGTGGGCGGCGGTGACATGCGCGGCGACGAGCACCCGGGCGACCGCAGCCGGATCGGTGACCTTCGCCTTGGGATCGGCCAGCGTGCGCCCCTCCAACAGTTCGCTGACGAGCACGGTCTCGCCGCTCAGCTCCATGTCGGGAGCGGGGACGACGAGCCCGTCGACCCCGCGCAGGCTGCGCCGCAGCTGGCGCTGGGTGGAGGCCTCGTGCTCGAGGTCGAGCTCGTCGAGCGCCGTCTCGCGCACCTCGCGCAGGATGGCGCTTGCGTCCATCGCGCCAAAGACCTGGCGTAGCGGGGTCGCGAGCACGTCGAGCAAGGCAAGGTCATTGCGAACGGCGCCGGTCAGCCCGGGCCGCAGGACCTTGACGGCCACCGCCGTGCCGTCGCGCACGCCGCGGTGGACCTGCGCGCTGGGCGTCACCGCCAGCGGCTCGCGATCGAGCTCGTCGAGGACCTTGCCGTGCGGGCTGCCCCACGCGCCCTTGAGGATCTTCTCCACGTCCTTGAACGCGATCGGCGTGGCGGCGGCCGCGCGGGCGCGCTCCAACTCGGCGGGGAGCCGTGCTAGCGCCGCTGGGACGGCGTCGGCGTCGACCAAGGCGGCCGCGCGCCCGAGCGCGACCCGGCCGCTCGACGAGCGCCGCACGAGCGCGCCGCCCGCCTCCAGCAGCGAGCGCAGCGCGGGCGGCAGGACGGACGGGGAGGCGGCCATGAGCCGCGCAGACTATGGGGCGAGTGCGGCGATCGCCTCGGCGATCGGCGTCTCGCCGGACACGACGTCGAAGGTCATGCCGGCGCTCGACGGGGTCGCGAGGACCGCGGCCAGCACGGCGGCGACGTCGGTGCGCGGGATCTGCCCGCGATCGCGGTGCGGACCGGTGCGGACGCGGCCGCTGCCGGGCTCGTCGGTCAGGCCGCCAGGCCGGACGATGGTGGAGGCCAACCCGCTCTCGGTGAGCTTCTTGTCCGCCTGGCCCTTGGCGCGCAGGTAGGTCCCGAAGGCGCCGTCGTCCTCGGCCTCGGGGTCGGCGCCCACCGACGAGACGATCACGTAGCGGTTGATGGCGTTGCGGCGGGCGACCTCCATCAGCTTGACCGCGCCTGCGTAGTCCAGCGTCCACTTGCGCTGCGGCCCGCTGCCGGGCCCGGCGCCCGCGGCGAAGACGATCGCGTCGGCGCTGCCGATCAGCGCTGCGAGCTCGTCGACGTCGAGCCCCTCGAGGTCGGCGAGCACCGCCTCGGCGCCCGCCGCGCGCAGGTCGGCCTCGTGCTCGGGGTTGCGGATCAGCCCACGCACGCGGTGGTCGGCGCCGGCGAGCAGCCGCTCCAGCTCCAACGCGATCTGCCCGTGGCCTCCGGCGATGACGATGTCCATGGCCACGACGGTAGCTCGCGGCGGCGTTCTCGCAAGTGGAGCAACGAACCGCCGAATCGTTGTCCACCGGGATAAAGACGCAGCCTGCGCCGTCCGCCACGCTGATCGGCCGCATGATCCTGGCCGACGCGACCACGGACACCCTCGGCTTCGCGGGACGGCTCGGCGCCGACGTGGGGTTGAACTCCGCCTGGGTGATGGTCGCCGCGGTGCTGGTGATGTTCATGCAGGCGGGCTTCGCGATGCTCGAGATCGGGTTCGTCCGCGGCAAGAACGCCGGCTCGGTCGTGGCCAAGATCCTGGTGAACTTCGCGCTGGCCGCGCTGGGCTTCTACGCCGTCGGGTTTGCGCTGGCCTTCGGTGGCGACGGCGCGCTGCTTGGCACCCACGGCTTCTTCGTCGCGCACGCGCAGGACATCCCGCTCGCGTTCCCGACCAACCGGCACGGCGTGACGGCCGAGACGCTGTGGTTCTTTGAGTTCGTCTTCTGCGCCGTGGCGCTGGCGATCGTCTGGGGCACGACCCTGGAGCGCATCAAGTTCGGCGTCTACATCGTCTACGCGATCGTCTTCTCCACGGTGATCTACCCGGTGGTCGCGCACTGGATCTTCGGTGGCGGGTGGTTGGCCACCAACATCCACGTCCAGGACTTCGCCGGCTCGATCGTCGTCGACGTCTGTGGCGCGGCCGGCGCGCTGGCGATCCTGCTGCAGCTCGGGCCGCGGCGCGGCAAGTACGGCGGCGACGGGCGTCCGCATGCGATCCCGGGCCACAACATGCCGCTCTTCGGGCTCGGTGTCCTGATCCTGTGGCTGGGGTGGTTCGGCTTCAACCCCGGCTCGACGCTGACGGCGCTCGACGGTCGCTTCCCGACGATCGCGATGATCACGCAGCTGGCCGGTAGCGCCGGCGTCGTCGCGGCGATGGTCGTCATGTACGCCAAGACCAAGACCTTCGACATCGGGATGGCCGGCAACGGCGCGATCGCGGGCCTGGTCGCCATCACGGGCCCGGCGGGCTACATCGATCCGTGGGCGGCGCCGATCATCGGCGCGGTCGCGGGCGTCATCGTCGTCTACGGCGTGCTGGCGATCGACCAGCGGATCGACGACCCGGTTGGCGCGCTCGCGGCCCACGGCCTGGCCGGGATGTGGGGTGCGATCGCCTGCGGGTTGTTCGCGGCGCCGCGGTTGGCACACCACAACCTGCCGGGGAGCCGTGGCGGTTTGCTGACAACGGGCTCGCTGCACCAGCTGGGCTCGCAGCTGGTCGGGATCGCGGCCGTGGCGGCGTTCACGTTCTCGGTGTCCTACGCGGTCTTCTGGCTGGTGGGCAAGACCTATGGGTTGCGTGTCAGTGCGCAGGACGAGAACGCGGGCCTCGACATCTCCGAGCACGGCATGTACGGCTATCCCGAGCAGTTCATCCCGGGGGCGGAGCTGGTCGGCTATGGCGCGGTGCCCGCCGGCCTGCGGCTGGGCACGGGTCCGATGTCGGACCCCGAGGTGACGGCCGGGAACTGACGCTTCACCCGCAGGGCGATGGCCGGCCTGCGCATCTTCGACCGTCGGGCCATGTGCGAACGAGCCACGCGCGCCTAGCGTTCGGGCCCGAATGCTCATCACCGAAGATCGCATCGAAGTCGAGTTGCTGGAGGAGGCACGCCAGGAGATCCTCGAGCTCAGGCTGCAGAACGCCGAGCTGACTGCGCGGCTCAATGAGGAGTACGCGCTGCGCAACCTCGTCGACGGGCGTCATGCCGCGGCGATCGCGACGCTCGCCGCCTATGACGCCCGGCGTCGCACCGCGCTGCTGCAGACGCTCGAGCACCATCTGCGCGACCGCGGCGCGCTGGCCGCCACCGCCCGCAGGCTCTTCATCCACACCAACACGCTGCGTCAGCGCCTCGAGCGGGTCGAGTCGCTCACCGGCCTCGACCTCGCACGGGAGGATCTCCTGTCGCTGGAGCTCGCGCTGAAGCTGGTGCGGCTCCGCGACCGTCGTTGATTCAATAGGGGCGATGGCTGCGACCGCCCCGCCCGCTCGGCACCTGCTGCGCGCCCGCGACCATGTCGACGTGCACTACGGCGACGCGGCGCTCGACGTGCCGGCGCTGGCGCGTCGGGCCCACGCGTCGCCCGCCCACTTCAGCCGCTGCTTCAAGGAGACGTTCGGCGAGACGCCGCACCAGTACCTGCAGACGCGCCGGATCGAGCGCGCGCAAGAGCTGCTGCGCCTCAGCGACCTGACCGTCGGCGAGGTCTGCGTGGCGGTCGGGTACCGGTCGCTCGGGTCCTTCAGCGCGACGTTCAAGCGCACGGTCGGCCTGTCGCCGACGGCGTGGCGCGACCAGGTCCGTGGGGAGGCGCTGCTCGCGCGCATCCCCTCGTGCTTTCGCCGCGAGTGGCAGCGGCCGCGCGCGGTGCCGGACACCACGCGCTGAAGCCCAGCAGCTTTCGAGAAGCACGGGCCGCGCCTGCCGCGTACCGTCGCAGCCATGCCCAACCTCAAAGTTGCAATCCTCTGCGCGATGGTCGGCGACCAGGATGAAGCGCTTGCCTGGTACACCGAGAAGCTCGGCTTCGAGCAGCGCGCGAACGTCGACGCCGGCGAATGGCGCTGGATCACCGTCGCGCCGCCCGGCCAGAACGACTTCGAGATCTCGCTGATCGACCCGTCCGTGCGGCCGGACGTCGAGCCCGACGTGCGCTCGCTGATGGCCCGCGGCGGCCTCAACGGCATCATCATCCAGACCGACGACTGCCGCGCCTCCTACGCGGAGCTGATGGCGCGGGGCGTGGAGTTCACCAGCGAGCCCGAAGAGGTCTTCTACGGCATCGACTGCGGCTTCCGCGACCCGTTCGGCAACGGCTTCAGGCTGACCCAGATCGCCGATGTGCCGGCCCCCGTTCCGTCGAGCTGACGAACGCCTCGTGCTGGGCGCAGGCCTGGCCCCAGAGGCGAGCGACGCGGTCGGCCCCGAGCGCCTCGGGGTCGATCGCGAAGACGTCGCGCAGCGTGCTCGCGAGCGCGTCGCGGTCCGGGAGGACGGTGCGCTCGTCGCGGTCGGGCCCCTTGCGGCTCAACGTTCGTGAGCGGAGCGTGACGATGTGGTCGTCGGTCGGCTGCTGGATGACGAGCGTCGTGACGAAGCTCGAGTCCGGGGCGCTGGCGAGGCGCTCGTGATGCGGTGCGAAGGCGTCCAGCGGCGCGGAGGCGGCGGCGAAGCGAAAGCCCGGCGATGAGCCCCAGGCGTGCTGGCCGACCCACCACGCGCCGCCGTCTTCGGTCTCGATCGTCCAGGCCAACGGTCCGGCCGCGACCGTCCCGGCGGTCAGCGGCATCGGGTCCAGCGGACCCTCGCCCCAACCCGCATCGCAGATGTACCGGTCGCCCGCCGCGGTCGTGGCGACCAAGGCAAGGTGGTTGGTCGGCTGACCCTCGGCGAACGCGCTGCGCGGCCCGACGATGCCCTGGCGGCGCTCCATCGTGAACCCCAACGCCTCCAACAACGTGAGCAGGATGGTGTTGATCTCAAAGCAGTAGCCGCCGCGGCCGGTGCTCAGCGTGCGCTCGATCAGCGCAGCGGGCGCCAGCGGCGCGTGCTCGCCGAGCTGCGCGGTGATGCCGTCGTAGGCGAGGTGCGTCAGAAACGCGCGGTGGACCGTGTGCAGGCCATCGTCGTCGGGCGCCGGCCGCTCGCTGAGGCCGATGTGGCGCAGGAGCTCGTCGATCGTCGCGGGGTCGGGCATGGCCGGGACTCTATGACGCTCGGTGGCCCCGCCTTTTGGGCGGGGCCACCGGACGGCTGGGCCCCGGACTCGCCCTCAACGAACAGGAGACGAGGGGGCGGCCCGGTGCACATTCAGCTGAGGTCGGACTGTCCCACGCCGGCGGCGCGACGTCCACAGCCAAACGGGCAACGTTCGATGTGCCTATTTGGTGTGAATCGTGACGGTTGCGCCCGTGTTCGGGACGTAGCTGCCGTTTGTCACCCCTGCGTACACGCGGTATTTGCCGCCGGAGCGGATCGTCACGTGCTTGCTGTACTTCGAGGCGCTGCTGCTGGTCTTGTGCGTGACGGTGCCGGTGACCGTGACCCAGTGCTTCTTGGAGTTCAGCTTCTGGATGGCGATCGGCGTGCCGCCGTCCTTATCGGGCGAGACCGAGCCCTGGAAGGTGAGCTTGTGGCCACGCTTGACGGTCCGGGTGCCGAGGTGCGTCGAGACGCGCACCGAGACGCTGACGACCACGATCGGGCTGACGACCGACGGCTTGTCGGGAAGGGCGACGCGGAACTGGGTGTTCAACGCGACCATCTGCAGCCCGAACGAGAAGTTGCCCGTGGCGTCGGTGACGAGCTTGTTGCCCACCGCCTTGAAGCCCTGGGTGTAGGGGAACGGGTTGCTCTGCAGGACGACGTCGCGGCCGCCGTTGCCGGTGCCCGTGAGCTGTCCGGCCAGCGTGGTCGTGGCGCCGGGCAGGAGCGGGTTGGGCGTGGCGGCGAAGGTCACGCCGAGCGGCTGGACCAGGGTCTTGAAGCTGCGGTCGGCGCCCTTGCTCAGCCCCTTGCCGTTGCGCGCGATCAACCGGTAGTGGTAGATCGTGGCCGGGGCCAGGCCGGCGATGTCGGCCGTGACGGCCTTCTTGCCGTCGCCCGTGACGGTCTGCTCGGGCGTGACGGCCCCATAGGCGCTGGTCGTGCCGTACTGGAACTGGATGGTCGTCGCAGCGCCGTTGGGGTCGACCGACCCGGTGAGCCGCGCGGTCTGCTGCGCGACGTTGGCCGCGCCGCCGGTGGTGGCGACCGGTGCGGTGGCCGCTTGGGCGGCCGCGGGCAGCGTGAGCGCCAGCGCGAGCGCGCCGGTGCGCAGCGCCCATTTCATGGTGGTGCGGTGCATCGTCCCTCCCAGTGGGATCAAGGTTCGTTGGTTTCCTTACAGCCAACACGGCAAGTGGCCGCGTGTCGCGGTGCGGTACCCAGATTTCACGGGTGTGCAGCGCTTGGTGGCGGTCTTGCCGTTGGTACGGTCCTCGCCATGTCTGACACCAATCGCCAGATCCGCCTCGCGGCGCGCCCGCAGGGCGAGTGCAAGCCGACCGACTGGGCGCACGTCGACGAGCCGCTGCGCGAGCCGGGCGAGGGCGAGTTCGCGGGGCAGACCAAGATCATCTCCTTGGATCCCGCGATGCGCGGCTGGCTCAACGACGCCCGCTCCTATGTCCCGCCGGTGGGCCTCGGCGAGGTCATGCGCGCCGGGTCGGTCGTCGAGGTCACGGCGTCCAACCACCCCAAGTACGCGGTGGGCGACCACGTCGTCGGCATCTTCGGCGTGCAGTCGCACGTCGTCTCTGACGGCAAGGGCGCGCTGAAGGTCGATCCGAGCGCCGCGCCGCTGCCGACCTACCTCGGCGCGCTGGGCATGCCGGGGATGACGGCGTACTTCGGTCTGCTCGACGTCGGCGCGCTGGCCGAGGGCGAGACGGTGCTGGTCTCGGGCGCCGCGGGGGCGGTCGGCTCGCTGGTCGGGCAGATCGCCAAGGTCAAGGGCGCGCGCGTCGTCGGCATCGCCGGCGGGCCGGAGAAGTGCGCGCTGTTGACCGACGAGCTGGGGTTTGACGCCGCGATCGACTACCGCGGCGACGACGTCAAGGGCGCGCTGCGGGCCGCGACGCCCGACCGCGTCGACGTCTACTTCGACAACGTCGGCGGCGACATCCTCGACCTGGCTTTGACCAGGTTGAACATGAAGGCGCGCGTGGTGATCTGCGGCGCGATCAGCCAGTACAACAACGAGTCGTCCATGCGGGGGCCGTCCAACTACCTGTCGTTGCTGGTCTGCCGCGCGCGCATGGAGGGCTTCGTCGTCTTTGACTACGCCAAGCGCTACCGCGAGGCGGCGGCGGAGATCGCGGGCTGGATCGCCGAGGGCAAGGTGACCACCAAGGAGCATGTGGTCAAGGGCGGGATCGATGATTTCCCCGAGACGCTGCAGATGCTCTTTCGCGGTGACAACGTCGGCAAGCTCGTCCTCGAGATCGCCTGATGGAGCTGCGCGACAAGGTCGCCCTCGTCACGGGCGGCGCGTCCGGGCTGGGGCGGGCGACCGCGCTGGCGCTGGCCGCCGAGGGCGTCGAGGTCGTCGTCGCCGACCTCGACGAGACCGGGGGTCGCGCGGTCGCCGAACAGGTCGGCGGGCACTTCTTCGCCTGCGACGTCTCGGACTTCGAGGCCAACGTCGCGCTGGTCACAGCGGCGGTGGATGCCGCCGGCGGCCTCGACATCGCGTACCTGAACGCGGGCATTGCCAGCGGCTGCTCGGTCGGCGAGGACTTCTCGCCGGAGAAGTACCGGCTGGCCAACGGCGTGAACCTCGACGGCGTCGTCTTCGGCACGCACGCCGTCCTGCCGGCGCTGAAGGCCCGTGGCGGCGGCGCGATCGTCGCCACCGCCTCGCTGGCCGGCCTGACCAGCGTTCCGTTCGACCCGATCTACGCCGCCAACAAGGCTGCCGTCGTCGGTCTCGCGCGGTCGCTCGGGCCCGCGCTGGCCGCCGACAACATCACCTACAACGCGATCTGCCCGGCGTTCGCCGAGTCCAAGATCGTCGACCCGATCCGCGAGATCCTCAGCGCCCAGGGCGTCCAGCTCATCCCGGCCGAGACGGTTGCCGAGACGGTCCTGCGCATCATCACCGGCGGCGCGACCGGCGAGGCCTGGTTCGTGCAGCCCGGTCGCGAGCCGTCGCCCTTCACCTTCCGCAACGTGCCCGGCCCGGGCACGGGCCAGGCGGCGCGCCCGGGCGACATGTAGGCGTTGCGAGACCCTCAGCGCCCGCTGGGCACACCCAGCGGCTCGAGGTCGATCGAGTCCACGTACTGCTCCGGGTACCCGTACATCCCGTGCTCGACGATGTCGAGGCCGGCCTCTTCCTCTTGCGGCGTCACCCGCAGACCGAAGACTGCCTTGATCGCGGCGAACGTGATGTAGGACAATACGAAGACGACGACGAACGCGATCGTCAGCCCCAGCGCCTGGACGCCGAGCTGCGTGAACGACCCGGTGTAGAAGAGGCCGGGGTCGCCGACGACGTCGGGGCTCCCAACCAGGCGTGGCGAAGAAAACAGGCCGCAGCTGAGCGTGCCCCACACGCCCGCCACGCCGTGCGCGCTCAGCGCGCCGATCGGATCGTCGAGGTGGCGGTCGATCACCAGCACCGAGACGACGACGATCAAGCCGGCGACGAAGCCGATGATCGGCGCGGCCCAGAACTCGACGAAGCCCGACGGCGCGGTGATCGCGACGAGCGCCGCGATGGCGCCGTTGCCGATCATGCCGACGTCCAGGCTGCGCGTCAGCAGCGATGCCGCCAGCGCGGCGCCGACGACACCGGCCGCCGCGGCGAGGTTGGTCACGACGACGACCTCGGCCATCCGGTTGCCGCTCGTCCCCAGCGTCGAGCCCGGGTTGAAGCCAAACCAGCCCAGCCAGAGGATCAGCACGCCGATGCCGAAGAGCGGCATCGAGTGGCCGGGGATCGCGCGCGGCCGGCCGTCCGGGCCGTACTTGCCCTCGCGCGGGCCGAGCAGCAGCAGCGCCGCGAGGCCGCCGGTCGCGCCCGTGAGATGCACGACGGTCGAGCCGGCGAAGTCCTGCATCCCGGCGCCGAGCTGATCGAGCAACCCGCCACCGAAGATCCAGTGCGCGACCAGCGGGTAGATGAACCCGGCGAAGACGACGCCGTAGATCGGATAGGCGATGAAGCGGATCCGCTCCAGCGTGGTGCCCCAGACGATCGAGAGCGAGACCGCGCAGAACACCATCTGGAAGAAGAAGTAGCCGGCGCCCGCGCCATCCAGCGACCCGGCGATCGGGCTGCCGTGGTGCAACACGCTGCCGTGGTCGAGGAAGAACCCCGAGTCGCCGGCCAGCGCGGCGCCGCCGCCGAAGGCCAGCGCGAAGCCGACCATCCACCACGTCAGCGACGCGACGGAGAAGTTCACCAAGATCTTGGCCACCACGGCGCCGACGTTCTTGCCGCGCGAGAAGCCCATCTCGACGCACGCGAAGCCGGCCTGCATGAACATCACCAACACGCCGGTCACGAGCACCCAGGTGGTGTCGAGCTCCGAGGCGATCTGCTGCACCTTCATCGAGACGTCAGCTCCTCCAGCGCGAGCTGGTCAGCGGGGGTGGGACGGCCGAGCAGGTAGCCCTGGCCGTAGGGGCAGCGGTGCTCGCGCAGGAACGCGAGCTGCTGATCGGTCTCGATGCCCTCGACGATCGTGGTCATGTCGAGCGCCTCGGCCAGCGCGAGGATCGCGGCGACGATCGACGCCGAGCCACGGTCGTCGGGGACCTTGTCCAGGAACGCGCGGTCGACCTTGAGCACCTGCACGGGCAGGTCGCGCAGGCGGGCCAGCGAGGAGTGGCCGGCGCCGAAGTCGTCGATCGCGATCGTCAGGCCGGCCTCGTGGAGCTCGTCGAGCAGCGAGCGGTGGCGGTGCGCGTCGCTCATGACGGCCGTCTCGGTGAGCTCTGCGCAGAACTGCTGCGGGCGCAGGCCGTGGGCGGCGATGCACTCGGCGATCGAGGAGACCAGGTCGGTCCGGCGCAGCTGGCGCGGGGAGAGGTTGAACGAGAGGCGCGGGCGGTGGCCGGCGGCGCCCCAGCGCAGGGCCTGCTGGCAGAGCTCGTCGATGACCCAGTCGCCGATCGCGTCGATGAGGCCGGTCTCCTCGGCGATTGGGATGAAGTCGCCGGGCGGGACGAGTCCGTGACTGGGGTCCTCCCAGCGCACGAGCGCCTCGGCGCCGGCGAGGCGCCCGTCGGTCAGCGAGACGATCGGCTGGTAGTGGAGGCGCAGCTCGCCGTCGCCGATCGCGCGGCGCAGGCGGCTGGTGAGCGACAGCCGCGCGCGGGCGTCGCCCTCCTCCTGCTGGTAGACGGCGACGCTGCCGCTGCCCGTGCGCTTGGCCTGGTACATCGCGGAGTCGGCGTGTTTGAGGAGGTCCTCGGCGTCGTCGGCGTGCTCGGGAAAGAGCGCGACGCCGATCGACGCGCCGACATGGAACTCGGCGTCGGAGATCTCGTAGGGACGCTCGAGCGCGCTGGCGATGCGCTCGGCGGCCAGCTGGGCGGCGGCGCCGGCGGTGTCGGCGCCGGTGCAGTGCATCAACAACAGGAACTCGTCGCCGCCCTGGCGGGCGAGGACGTCGCCGCCGCGGACGAGCTCAGACACTCGGCGTGCCGTCTCGCGCAGCACCTCGTCGCCGGCGGCGTGGCCGAGGGAGTCGTTGACGAGCTTGAAGTTGTCCAGGTCGAAGTACAGGAGCGCGACGGCTTCGCCTGAGCGGCGAGCGCGCACGAGGTCGGTGCGCAACTGCTCTTCGAGCTGGGTGCGGTTCGGCAGACCGGTCAGCGCGTCGTGATAGGCGAGGTAGGCGACCTGGGCCTCGGCACGACGGCGCTCGGTGACGTCTTCACCGGAGCGCAGGACCGCGATGATCTCGCCATCCTCATTGTGCAGGGCCGAGTTGCGCCAGGCGATCTTGCGGTCGTCGCCGTCCTTGGTGCGGACGAAGGTCTCGAGGCTGTCGCGGGGCGGTTCGACGCCGGACACCAGCCGGGCGAACGCGCGGCGGGCGTCGAGGCGATCGGCGGCGGGGACGACGGCGTCAAACCAGTCGCGGCCGCGGAGGTCGTCCTCCTCGAAGCCGAGCAGCTCGCAGCCCTGGCGGTTGATGAGCTCGACGTGGCCGCGCTGGTCGAGCACGACGACCAGCGTGCTGGCGACCTCCAGGTAGCGCTGCGCGCGATCGCGCTCCTCGCGCAGGGTGCGCTGTGTGGTGATGGTCCCCGTGACGTCGGCGAAGGTGAGGACGATGCCCGAGTCTGTGCCGCCGCCGGCGCTGAGCGGTCGCGCGTGGACGCGCAGCCACTGGGGGTTGCCGTCGCCGTCGATGCGGGTCGAGGTGCCGGCGACGGGCCGGCCTTCGAGTTGGGCGATCGCCGAGAGCGACTCGCCAGGCTTTAGCGTGCGGCCGTCGTGCTCGGCGATGATCTGCAGGTCGTCCTTGAACGGTGCGAGGGCACCGGCCAGCTCGGCCGCCGAGAGCTCCAGGATGCGCAGGGCGCTGGCGTTCCAGGAGACCGCGCGCCGCTGCGCGTCGGTGACCACTACCCCCTCGTCGAGCCCTTCCACGACGACGCGGCTGAGCTGCTCGGCGGCTCTCGCCGCCTGCCGGGCGCGCTGCTGAGGTCCGAGATCGACGACGAGGCCGCGGCTCTTGAGCTGCCCGGCCTGCCTGCCCTTGCGGTGTCGTTCCCCGAAGGGCGCGCTGAATCCCCTGCCCTGCGGCATGTTGTCCCGATACATCGACGAAGGGGTTCAGGGATTGAGGCGTTTGCAGAACTGCGTGCAAGCGCCTGACAGTCGCGTGTCGTCATGAGGACATCCGCAAAAGTCCCGCAAATAGTTGAGCACTCAGCCACTTCCGAGCCGATAAGCTTGCATTCGGGAACAGTCGTGGCTATATTGGCCCCCGTTCCGGATCGATGGATCGTTTTGCACGTTGCCGGATGGGTCTGTCGCCGTGCGCTGGGCCGCAATAAAAGCAGTGGGTTGGAGGGACGGATGAGCGTGATGACCATGCCGACAGGCTGCGCTTTGCGACGCCTACGTGCAGCTTTCGCGATGGCGATCGTGGCGTTGGCCGTGCTGTCGGCAGCGTCTGCTCAGGCCGTGACGTCCACGTCCACCTACGTTCCAAGGGACTTCTTCGGAGTCCAAGGGGCAGGCGCCGGGGAGTTCCAGTCGCCAGGAAGCATCGCCGTGGAGCCGGCGACCCACAACGTCCTCGTCGCCGACACCGCCAATGCGCGCGTCCAGGTGCTGACACCCAGCGGCACCGGTGTCCAGTATCTGACGTCCTTCGGCACCGGCACACTGACGGCGCCGTTCGGACTGGCCATCGATCAGACCTCGGGCGCGGTCTATGTGACCGACACCGATGCCGGCACGCCGGTCATCCGCCGCTACACGTCAGACGGCGCGGCGACGCCGACCTACACGCTCGACACAGGCTTCACGAGCCCGGCGATCGTCAGCGCGCACAGCACGCTCGCGGTCGACCCGACCACCCACGATCTCGTCGTGGCCGACACGGGCACGCAGGAGGTCAAGCGCTTCGCCGTGGGCGACGGGCATCTGATCAGCTCGTTCAACGGCGCGGCGTCGGGTGGTGGTCCGTTCATCTCGCTGCGGAGCGTCGCGGTGGCGCCGTCGGGGACGGTGTATGTGGTGGACGAGCCGTATCGGGACTCGGTCTTCCTTGACCCGGGCACCGGCCGCGTCGAGCGATTCGATGCTCTGGGCGCGCCGCAGGGCGCGTTGCAGGGTATGGATCAGGCGTCGTCTGTCACCGTCGATGGAGCCACCGGAACGGCACTGGTGAGCTGGAACAACGGCTACGACCGGTCTCCGCGTCACCTGTCGCTGTTCTCGGCGTCCGACGTGGCAAGCTCGTCCTTCGACCTTCCGGGATCGGTGGCCGGTGGTGTGGTGGGCTTGGCCTATGACGGGGCCAGCCCGCACGACATCTTCGCCCTGCTCGATCAAGAGCTCGGCCAGATCGGCGGCCCTGGCGTCCAGCGTCTCACGCCGGGTGAGATCCCGGGCGTGGCAATCGGTCCGGCGAACGCGGTTGGCGAAACCACGGCGCAAGTGACGGGCTCCGTCGCGCCAGGAGTCGCATCGGGCGCTGCCACCGTTCACTTCGAGTATTCGTTCGCCGGCGGGCTCACGCAGGTCACCCCGGACCAGGCGGGCATTGCTGGTCCCGGCGAGACGGCGGTATCGGCGGAGCTGACGGACTTGCGGCCGAACACGACCTACTCGGTTCATCTTCATGCCGCGAATGACGACTTCGCGGCCGACTCTTCGGAGGGAACGTTCACCACGGGCGCCGTCGTGCCGGCCGTCCAGGACGGCGGCGTCACCGACAGAGCCGCCAGCTCGGTCGTGGTCAACGGCCGCGTCAATCCTCTCGGCCAGCAGAGCACGTACCACTTCGAGTACGGAGAGACCGCCGCCTACGGGAGCACGGTGCCGGTTGGCGACGACGACGTCGCGGGGAACGGCTACGCCTTCCGGCTCGCCTCCCACGGCATCTCAGGTCTGAAGCCGGGAACGACCTATCACTACCGACTGGTCGCTCACAACGCATCCGGCTCCTCGGCCACGCCAGACGCGACCTTCACGACCCGGCCGGCCACCGAGCCGGTGCGGGCATACGAGCAGGTCTCTCCGGTTGACAAGGGCGGGGCCGTGCTCAACACGTACGCCTACTACTACGCGCGAGCCGACGGCAACGCGCTGGCCTATCAGACCAAGAACGCGATGGATCTGCCAGGCACACAAGGCTCGCCGCTCGAGTCGCGCTATGCCAGTCGCAGGACGAGCGCAGGCTGGGATCTCCGCGCGCTCGATGCTCCGACGAACGTCGTGCCTGCCGGCCAACTGCTTTCAACCTCGACCATCGCGGTGTCCTCGGACTTCTCCCATGCGCTCGTGAGCAGCAACCGCAAGCTCGCACCCGGGGGCGTCGACGGGGACGGCAACCTCTACCGCCGCGATGTCGAGACCGGAGCCTTTGAGCTGGTGGCGACCGGCTTGCCATACGGCTTGCTCAGCGGTCCGTCCGGCGCAATCGTCTACTTCGGCGGGTCGCCGGACTTCTCGATGATCGCGATCGAGTCTGCCGCAGCACTCACGCCTGACGCCACGCCCGGTTTGGAAGGTCTGTATCAGTGGAGGGTCGGCCACGGCCTCCATCTGATCTCGCGCAAGCCGGACGGCTCGCCAACGGACGGCGCCGTCGACATCGGCAACCGGCTCAACTGGCCTGCGCGCAACCTCGTGACGGCCGACGGCTCGACGCTGTACTTCACCGTGCAGGGCGGCACGGCCGACGGGATCTATCGCACACGGGACGGTGTGACGGAGCGCGTGCTCGATCTCGGCGCTGCGGGTCGTCTGGTGGACGTCACGCCCGATGGTCGGTACCTCGTGTACGTCGTCGGCGACAACAACGATCTGTATCGGTACGACGTCCAGAGCGGCACGAGCACGTTCATCTTCTCCGGGGTCGCTGTCGGAGGTGGCATCGGCTATATGGGCGTGAGCGAAAATGGATCGTCGATCTTCACGACCGGCGACGGCGGCGCGGCGCCCACCGTCTGGCATGACGGCGTCATCTCCGCGATCGGCTCGATGTCAGGCGTCGAGGGCACCGCGTTCTGGGGTGTCGGCGCGAGTCCGAACGGCCGATACTTCGTCTTCGACACCACGTCCCTCGTGGGGCAGTCCTATGACAACTCCGGCTGTCCCGCCAATCCCGTTGACGGTGACCGCAACGGCAAGTGCTTTGAGGTCTACGTCTACGACGTCTTGCAGCACACCTTGACCTGCGCGTCTTGCCCTGCCGACGGCACGCCGCCTGCAGGCCATGCTCATCTCGGCCCGAACGTCCTCGAGCTCAACCTCCGCGGTGGCCGGTACGTCAACGACAACGGCCAGGCGTTCTTCACCACCCCCACCAAACTCGTTGCCGCCGACACGAACGGCAGCGGCGACGTGTACATGTACCAGGACGGAGAGGTGCAGCTCATCAGTCCCGGCAGGGGGAAGTACAACGCGACGCTTGCCGACACGAGCGCGGACGGCAGCGATGTGTTCTTCACGACCGACGAACAGTTGGTCGGGCAGGATCACGACGATCAGCTCGATATGTACGACGCGCGGATTGGCGGCGGGATTGCGGCGCAGTCGTCGCGTGGCGACGAAGTGGCCCCTTGTGGCGGGACAGAGTGCCGTGAGGCAACCGCCGGGCCGACGACGTCGCCAACGATCGCAAGCCAGATCGCCTCCGGCCTCCCCGAGACCATCGTGACGGCCGGCAAGGCCAAAGTGACGGTGCTGAAGGTCACGCTCACCGCATCCTCGTTGCGGGTAAAGGTCCGTGTCTCGAGCCGCGGGGTCGTGCGGCTCTCGGGCAACGCGGTAACGACCAAATCCGTGACCGTCACCAAGGCTGGCACGTACACCGTCGAGGCGAAATGGACGAAGAAGACGCGATCGTCGCGACGTGCCAAGCGACGAGTGAAGGTCTCGGCCAAGGTGTTGCTGACCCCGCCGTTCGGCGCGTCAGCAGCGGCCAGCATCAAGCGGACCCTCGGAAAGTAGGTGTTGAAGATGCACACGCACAACACGAGGGTGATCGCTCGCACCGTGCTCTTGGCGGCGTTGCTCGCCGTCGCCTTTTCCTCGGTGGCCCGCGCCAACTTCGGCATCGATCTCGCCACGGGGAGGTTGACCACGGCCGACGGTCTCTTCTCACGGCAGGCGGGTGAGCACGCCGACATCAACATCCGCATCGCGCTTCCCCGGACGGCCGACAATGTGGCCGATGGAAGCGTTCACGACGTGAAGGTCGACCTTCCCGTAGGCCTGGTCGGCAACCCGACGGCGGCCCCGACGTGCGACTTCGATCAGCTCATCCCACCTGGCGGATCACCGAACCCTGATTGCCCGATCGCCTCGCAGGTCGGTATCGCGAAGATCACCACGGACTCGAGCCTCGGACCCGACGACCGCGCTGACATCTACACCCCCGTGTTCAACATGCGCCGCTCGTCGGACTCCCCGGGGCTCTTCGCCTTCAACTTTGGCGGCGCAGCGTTGAAGATCGTGCCGCGCGTGCGCCCCGACGACTACGGCATCGGCGCAGACAGCCTCGCCCTGACCCAGGCTTCACCCCCGTACTACATCGACGTCACGCTTTGGGGCGTCCCTGCGGATCCGGCCCACAACTCGGATCGTGAAGACCCGGCGATTCCAGCCTTTGGCGCTTCCAGCCCCGACCCGCGCAAGGCGTTCCTGAGCAATCCCACCTCCTGCTCCGGCAAACCGGCGGCGTTCACCGTGTCCGCCGACGCATGGCAGGACATCGGGGCCTTCGTCTCGAAGTCGTTTGACCAGGATCGCGACGGCACGCCGTTCGTCTTCACCGGCTGCGACCGGGTCCCGTTCAATCCGTCCGTCAACGTGCAGCCGCTGTCGCACACCGCCGACGCGCCGACAGGCCTGAACTTCGATCTGGATGTGCCGCAGAGCGACGCGCCAGACGGCAACGCGACCGCGCACATGCGCAAGGCGGTCGTGACCTTCCCGGAAGGGATGTCGGTCTCGCCATCGTCGGCAGCAGGCCTGGGCGCATGCGCACCCAGCGAGGTCAAGCTCGGCAACAACGAGGATGTGACCTGTCCCAACTCGTCGAAGATCGGGACGGTCGAGATCGACACGCCGGTGCTCGACGAGCCGCTCAAGGGCGATGTGATCCTCGCCAAGCAGAACGACAATCCCTTCCGGTCGCTGCTGGCGCTGTACATCGTTGCCAAGGGGCCCGGCTTCTGGGTGAAGCTCTCAGGCCGTGTCGACGTCGATCCGGTCACCGGCCGGGTGACCACGACCTTCGACAACAACCCCCAGCTGCCGTTCTCCCATCTGCACGTCGCGCTGCGCGGCGGATCCCAGGCACCACTGGCGACGCCGCCGGCGTGTGGGACCTACACCACACGTACCGAGATAACGTCCTGGGCGTCAGATACCCCGGTGACGCTGGACACGCCGTTCACCATCGACGAGCGGTGTGGCACGCGCGGCTTCTCCCCGTCGCTCAGCGCCGGGACGACGAATCCTCTTGCCGGAGCCGAGTCACCGTTCTCGCTGACGCTCACGCGCGCCGACGGCGAGCAGTACTTCCAGAGCATCGAGACGGCGCTACCGCCGGGCTTGCTCGGGAAAATCGCCGCAGCGCCGGAGTGCGCGAGCGATCTTGCTGCCATCGGCGCGTGTCCGCTTGGGACCGAGCTCGGTGAGACCAACACGCTGTCTGGCCCAGGCGGGGCCCCGCTCGCGCTGAACGGGCGGGTCTATCTCACGGGTCCGTACAAGGACGCTCCCTTCGGCCTGTCGATCGTGGTGCCGACGGCCGGGCAGGCCGGGCCGTTCGACCTTGGTGACGTGGTGGTCCGCGCGGCCATCTACGTCGACAGGACAGACGCCCATGTCACCGTGAAGTCCGACCCGCTGCCGACGATCATCCAGGGCATCCCGCTTCGGGTTCGCCAGATCAACGTCACGATCGATCGCGCGGGCTTCCTCTTCAACCCGACGGCGTGTGCGCCGTCGACGGTCTTCGTCAACGTCGGGAGCCTCGAAGGGGCGACCGCCAGCCTGACCGCGCCGTTCAGGGTGGCCGGTTGCGCTGCGCTGGCAATAAAGCAGCGCCTGGCAGTTCGCTTGACCGGCAAGACCCAGACCACCGATGGCAAGCACCCGGGGATCTCGGCGACGCTGACCGATAGCGGCGGCGGGGCGAACTTGCGCAAGGTCGTGGCGAAGCTACCGCTCTCGCTCGCTCTCGACCCTGACAACGCTCAGGCGCTGTGCAAGCCCGAGCAGCGGCTGGCGCGCGCCTGCCCTGCCACGTCGATCGTCGGACAGGCACGCGCCACCTCCGTCCTGCTCGATGCGCTGACCGGCCCCGTCTACTTTGTCGAAGCGAAGCGGCGAAGCGCGTCTGGGCGGCTGATCAGCACCTTCCCGAACCTCTGGATCCCGCTCAGCGCCGACGGTGTGACGATCGACATCACCGCCACCTCGGCGGTGGACAGCCTCGATCGACTTGTGACGACCTTTGACATGTTGCCGGACGCTCCGATCAGCACGTTCCAGTTGTCAATCGACGGTGGGAAGCACGGGATCATCACGGTCTCGGGGAAGCCGGGCGTCTGCGATCGCAGCAGAGTACTGGATCTCCAGCTCACCGGCCAGAGCGGCAAGGTGATGGAGACACCGGTCACGGCGACCGTCGACGGCTGCAAGCCGAAGATCAAGAAGGCGTCAGCGAGTCCGCGTGCGGTGTCATTGCGTTTGTCTGGAGTGGGTGCGGGTAGGCTGACGCTGACCGGTGGCTCGGTCGTGAAGTCGACACGGACGCTCAAGGCTGCGACCGAGGCGACCATCAAGGCGCAACTGACCTCGAAGGCGCGGGCAACACTGCGGCACGTCGGTCGGCTGCGGGTTGCGGTGACCGTCAAGTTCACGCCTCACAAGGGCGCGGGCGTGACGCTCCACAGGTTAATGCGGCTTCGCCGCTGACGACGATCTGTCACACGCGTACCACATACTGGCATGAAAGTGTCAAGAAGGAGCCAGCTGGCTCTGGTGGTTACCGACAAAGGCATGTGTACTGACGGAGTCAGCGCACTTCGTGACAGGTACGCCGATAGGCGTACGGGTTGAGGAGCGGCGACTGACGCCGAGCGGACGGCCGCATCGCCTTCTGGCGTGAGCAGCGCCCGTCCGCTTGGCCCATCTCTATCTGCGCGGCGCAACGACGTTTGTGTCGCGTCTAACCGAAGGGATACACATGTCGAAGTTCTCGAAGGTGGGCCTGCTGATCGCCGTCATGGCGTTCTGCGGCCTGGCGGCCTCCTCGGCCGGCGCGGTCGAATGGCATACGAACGGCCCGCTGGCGTTCAGCAGCACTAATGCCGGTGCGTCGCGGCTGATCATTCATCCCGCCGGCACGGTGGTCTCGTGCTCGACGTCCAGCGGCTCGGGCACGCTCAACGGTCCCACTAGCACGCTGGTGCCGTGGCTGAGCGCAGCCACTGTGACGCCTGCGTTCTCGGGGTGCACGGTGTCCGGCGCGGCCGGCTACGTCGTCGCTTGCTCGTCGGCTGAGCTGCGCGCCAACAGCTACTCCGGTGGCACCACCATTGGCACGGCCGGCGGCGGCACCACGTCGGGGTCGGTGACGGGTGTCGATTGCAGGCTGTCGCTCGGAACGACCACTTGCTCGACTATCACGGGCTCGGTTCCCGCGCAGTACATCAACCCGAACCCGATTGGCACGGGTGCCGGCAAGCTGACTATCTCTGCGACGGGTCAGACGCTGAACGTGACTAAGATCGGCTCCGGCTGCGCCGCGGTGCCGAACGGCACGGGCACTTTCGGCAGCACGGGCCCCGGCTCGTCGGTCACTGACCTCACGTACACGGTGGACGGGAGCAACGCTCCGTACATCTACCAGACTCCGTAAGTCGGAGTGACGACAGGCTGCTGGACGGCTGTTCGGCCGACCTGCGGCCACGTGCTTGGTGGCCCGTCGCATCTGCGGCGGGCCACCGCATTGGTTAGCAAGCAATCCAGCATTTAAACCTTCTCGCGTATCCGTTGACTTCAGGAAACGGTAGCGAGTATGATACGCCGCCGGCGGCCGTCAGACCTTGCCGCGGGCCTACATCAGAGTCCAAGTTCAATCAGGAGGGTTTGATGAGAATGCCTTTGAGGCCGCTGGTCGCGGCCATGGTGATGGCTGGCGCGTTGGGGGTGTCGGTGTCGTCTGCCTCGGCGGCTGCGCCGACGGGTGACTTCACCAACTTCAAGTACTGCCCGTACACGAACGTTGCCGTCGACTCGTGTCTGTACTCCAAGGTCACGTCCGGATCGTTCAAGCTCGGCAATGCCAGCGTGCCGATCACGGCGGCGACGCCGATCGTGTTCCAAGGCGGCTTCACGGTTGATCCGAACACGTTTTTGACGACGTTCTATCCGGCGGTGGGTGCGGACACGCTGGTCAAGCAGGCGATCAAGGTGCCGGGTGGGTTGATCGGCTTGGTCGATACGGGCGGGTTCTCGGGCCTGTTGATCTCGTTGTTCAACGCGGCGGTCGCGTCCGTGAACGACGTGTATGCGACGGCGGAGCTGGCTGGCACGCCGAAGTTCGACTACATCAACTTCGTGGTTGGTTCCGGAACGACGCTTGAGCTCCCGCTGCGGATCCATCTGACGAACCCGTTCCTGGGCTCCAACTGCTACATCGGCTCCTCCTCGACGCCGGTGCGGCTGAAGCTGACGACGGGTACGACGGCGCCGCCGTTGCCGAACACGCCGATCACCGGCGACGTTGGCACGATCACGCAGAACTCGGGCGCGACGGTGACGACGTCGAACGGTGCGAAGCTGGTCGACAACGCGTTCTCGGTGCCGGCTGCGTCCAACTGCGGCTACCTGCTGCCCGACATGCTGGTGATCACGTTCGCCGTCAACCTCAAGGAAGGCTTGCCGGCGGTCGCTGGCAAGAACACGGCCATCATGCAGGGCTTGGTCAGCAACGCCGTTCGCGGCGACGTGCAGGCCAGCGTCCACTAGACGCGCCTGCGAGCGCAAGCCTGGCCTAGCTAGGGAAACCTGGCCTCAGGCATGACGGGCAAAGGGGGGCGCCGAAAGGCGCCCCCCTTCCCGTTCTCCAATCGCCGCCTCACCGAGCGCTGCGTGGACTCAGGACCAATCGGGTATTTAGACCTTCTTGTGTCTCCGTTGACTTCAGGAAACGGTCACGAGTATGATAAGGCGCCGCCTGCGGCCGTTACGCCTGGCTGCGGGCAGACGGAAGAGTCCAAGATCAACGAGGAGGGGTCTGATGAAGAGGTCTTTACGGCCGCTGATGGCGGCTGCGGTGATGGCTGGTGTTTTTGGGGTGTCGGTGTCGTCTGCCTCGGCGGCTGCGCCGACGGGTGATTTCGTCAACTTCAAATATTGTCCGTACACGAACGTTGCGGTCGATTCGTGCATGTACTCCAGGGTGACGTCCGGGTCCTTCACGCTGGGGAATGCCAGCGTGCCGATCACGTCGGCGACGCCGATCGTGTTCCAAGGCGGCTTCACGGTGGACCCGGACACGTTCGTCACGACGCTTTATCCAGCGGTGGGTGCGGACACGCTGGTCAAGCAGCCGATCAAGGTGCCCGGTGGGTTGATCGGTTTGGTCGATACGGGCGGGTTCTCGGGTCTGTTGATCTCGTTGTTCAACGCGGCGGTCGCGTCTGTGAACGACGTGTATGCGACGGCGGAGCTGGCTGGCACGCCGAAGTTCGACTACATCAACTTCGTGGTTGGTTCCGGAACGACGCTTGAGCTGCCGCTGCGGATCCATCTGGAGAACCCGTTCCTGGGCTCCAACTGCTACATCGGCTCCACGTCCACGCCGGTCGTGCTGAAGCTGACCGACGGCACGACCGCGCCGCCGCTCCCCAACACGCCGATCAGCGGCGACGTCGGCACGATCACGCAGAACCCGGGGGGCTCGGTGACGACGTCGGACGGCGCGAAGCTGGTCGATAACGCGTTCTCGGTGCCGGCTGCGTCTAACTGCGGCTACCTGCTGCCAGACATGCTGGTGATCACCACGGCCGTCAACCTCAAGGAGGGCCTGCCGGCCGCCGCAGGCAAGAACACGGCCATCATGCAGGGCCAGGTCAGCAACGCCACCCGCAGCGACGTGCAGGCCAGCGTCCAGTAGGTCGCTGACGCGTGGTCGTGCTCTGCTGAGCAAGGCTGCTCTCACGTTTGAGCGGTAACGGGGCGCCAAAGGGCGCCCCCTTGCGGTTCTCCAACGAGAGGGGAATCTGCCAGGGGCCACAGGTGGCAGCACCCTCGCTACGACCGGCGGCGGCATCACCTCGGGGTCGATCACGAACCTCCATTGCACGCTGTCGATCGGCCTCACCGCCTGCTCGACTCACGGGCTCGATACCGGTGCACTACATCAACCCGAGCCCGATCGCCCATCCCCTGGCGACTTTGCCTCGGCAGGACCTCTCGGCTGGGCCGCTCCGCGTCCCCCGCCGCCTCCCGAGCCCGCTATCGCGGCGCTCAGGTCGGCGGCGAGGCCGCGGCGCTCAGCTGTCCTGCTCCCGGCCTGCCTGCCCCCTTGCGACGCCGCTCTCCGAACGGCGCACAAGAGCTCGCAGACTGCAAGCACGCTCTTGTGCGCCAGCGGACACCGCCGCAAGGGCGCTGATACAGGCTTATCCGACCGGCTCCGGCTCAGGAACGACCTCTGGTGGGGCGATCAACTCCTGGACTGGAACCTTTAGTGCAGCCGCCACCTGCATCACCGTTCGCAGGCGCGGCTCGCGCAACCCGCGCTCTAGCCGACTGACCTCCGTCGGATGGAGCCCGGCGAAATGGGCGAGCATCTCTTGCGACCAACACCGCTCCTTGCGCAGACGGCGCAGATTGGCGGCAAGCTGGAACTTCGCATCCATCGTTGTCTCCTGTCTCTAACCGCGTGGCCTCGAACCTACGGGTGTGTCCGATTCCTCGGGAGTAGTTTGCCCGATTTTGAGCAGTGAGATACGAAAACGTGTGCAAAGGTTTCAGCGCACCGGAGGATGGAGTGGCCCACGGGCTGGCTGGCCGATGTCTCATTCCGTCGCATGTGGGGACCGTAACCCAGCGCCAGCGCTGCTGCCATGGTCTGCCCAGGTGTTGTGGCGATCTTTACTAAACGGGCCCTGCCACTTGGCCCACCTCTCTCCCGCCGTTGCCTTGACACACACGCGAGAACGGGCCGATTTCAGGGGCTGGGCGCCTGGGCCGCGGCAGCCGGCCGCAGGCGCTGGCCCGCCGAGAGGCCGTAGCCCAGCGCGAGCGCTGCCGCGATCAGGCCCCCGGCAGCACCGACGCCCAAGGCCGCGCGCGGTCCCGCCCATTGGCCGATTGCGCCGACCAGCGGGCCGCCGATCGGCGTTGAGCCCAGAAACGCGACGACGTACAGGGCCACGACCCGCCCGCGCATGGAGGGATCGGCTCTGAGCTGCAGCGTGGCGTTGGTCGTCGACGAGAAGACGACGCTGGCGGCGCCGGCCACGGCGAGAAAGACGGCCGCGACCACTGGGCCGGGACTCACCGCTGTGGCGCCGAGGCCAGCGGCGAAGATCAGTGCCGCCGCTGCGATGGTTTTCACCCGTGGGGCAACCCGTCCAGCAATGGTGAGTCCGCCGACCACTGCACCAAACCCCATTGCAGCGTAGAGCAGCCCAAAGCCGGTGGCGTCCAGGCCGAACTGCTGGTGGGCCAGTAACGGAATCGTCACCTGGAACTCGTAGGCGAGGGTGCCGACCAGCGCCATCATCACGAGCGGGATCAACAGGTCGCGGCGCGCCCGCACGTAGCGCACGCCCGCGCGGACGGCATGCGGCGTACGTGCAGGCGGGCTGTCGGGTCGGAACAGGGCCTTGGTGTCCATGGCCAGCAGGCCGAGGATCGGTGCGAGAAACGAGGCGCCGTTGACGAGGAAGCACGCGCCGACGCCGAGCAGGGCGATGATCGTCCCGCCCGCGGCGGGGCCCACCATGCGCGCGGCGGCGGCCACGGTCGAGTTGATGCTGATCGCCCGTGGGAGCGCGGCGTCGTCGACGAGCTCGGACACGAAGGTCTGGCGCGCGGGGACGTCGAGCGCGCGGGCGACGCCGAGGCCGAGGGCGAGGAGCCAGACCATCCAGAGCGCCACGACGCCGGCGACGGTGAGCGCGCCGAGCGTGAGCGCCAGGAAGGCCTGCAGCGCCTGGGTGGCGAGCAGGAGCTTGCGCTTGTCCACCGCGTCAGCGACGGCGCCGGCCCAGGGACCGAGCAGCAGCACCGGCAGCGCCTGCAGGGCGACCGTGATCCCGAGCGCACTGCCCGAAGGCGTCAGCTGGAGCACCAGCCACGCCTGGGCGACCGTCTGCAGCCAGGTGCCGGGGACCGAGATCAGCTGGCCGGAGAAGTAGAGCCGGTAGTTGCGGCGCTCAAGAGGCGACGGGGACGTCACATCCAACGGTGTAGCGGATCGCCCCGCCACTGAGGTCTGCGCAAGTGCTCGGGGCGCCTCCGGCAACGCAAGCGCCCCGGACCTGGCAGGCTTGCGCCATGTCGATCCTGGGCATGAGAAGGCAGCCATGAAGCAGCGTCCGGCGGTCACCATCCTCACGGGAGAGCTCGATCTCCAAGCGTCGCGCTCGCTCGGGCAGCGCTTGAACGAAGAGGTCGGCGCGGGCACCGCGGCGCCCGACGTCATCCTCGACCTCTCCTCGGTCTCGTTCATGGACTCCAGCGCGCTCGGTGTGATCGTCCAGGCCGACCAGCGTCTCGGCCGCCAGGGGCGTGGCCTGGCGGTCATCGCGCCGGAGGGCTGTCCGGCGGCGACCTTGGTGGAGCTGACGCACGTGGAGCGGTCCCTGCGCGTCGCGGAGAACCGCGACGAGGCCGAGGCCAAGCTGGCACAGGATCCCGCCACGCCGTCCTGATCGGCGCCGTGCACACCAGCGCGTGTGCGAACTTCTCGTTTCCTGGGTAACACGGCTGGACGGAGAGCCGGAGCCCTGCAGGAGGGGAACGAATGAGGATGTTGTTCAGGATGCGGCGCGCGCTGGTCGCCGCGGCATCGATTGCTGGTCTGTGCGCGCTTGCGCCAGCTGCTCACGCGGCGTTCGGCGTCTCGAAATTCGATGCGGGCACCTGCACCAAGAACACCGAGCCCGCGCCGCAGTGCACGCGCGACTCGACGCCGGACTTCTGGTACGCGACGGCCGGCGGGCATCCGCAGTGGGGCATCACCGACTTCGCGTTCAACACGGCGGGCCCGCTCGCGACGCCGGACGGCAACGTCCTGAACGTGCACGTCGACCTGCCGGTCGGGCTCAGCGTCAACCCGGAGGCGACGCCGAAGTGCACGACCGCCCAGCTCGAGGCCCAAGCCTGTCCGGCCAACAGCGAGGTCGGGACCAACTACATCACCACGGTCTCCGGCGTGGTCAAGGCCCCGATCCCCACCACCGTCTACAACATGGTCCAGCCCGAGGGCATGCCGGCACGCTTCGGGATGACGGTGCCGGTCGTCGGCGGCCAGATCTACCTCGACGGCGGCGTCGCGTGGGACTCCGATTACCACGAGTCCTTCACGATCTCGAACATCACCGACGCGATCCCGCTGTATGAGACGCGCCTGGTCTTCAACGGGCGCGCCGGTGACGGCACGTTCATCACCATGCCCAGCGGCTGCACCGGCCCGGCGACGACGGGCCTGCAGGTCGACTCCCACCAGGCGCCGGGGCAGTACTTGTCCTACAGCACGCTCACGCCGATCGGCGCGAGCGGTTGCGCCGACCTGCCATTTGCTCCGACGGTCGGCGTCGCGGTCGACACGCGCGTCGCCGGCGCGCCCTCCGGCGTGACGATCGACGTCGGCCTGCCGCACAACCCCAACGGCAAGGACCAGCCCGACACCGCGACGCTCAGGGACGCGCACGTCACGCTGCCCGAGGGCATGACGATCAACCCGTCGGCCGCGACCGGGCTGGCCGGCTGCACCGACGAGCAGCTCGGCAAGGGCACGACGCGCCCGGTCAGCTGCCCGGCCGCCTCGGCGATCGGCACCGTCGACTTCGAGACGCCGGTCCTTCCGGCAGGCTCGCTGACGGGCACCGTCTACCTCGGCCAGCCGCTCAAGGACGACCCGCAGTCAGGTGACAAGTACCGCATGTTCTTGGTCGCCGAGTCGCCCCGCTATGGCGTCTCGGTCCGGCTCGTCGGCCACGTCGTCCCCGATCCGCAGACCGGCCGGCTCACCGCGTCGTTCACCGACAACCCGCAGGTGCCGGTCAGCCTCGTGCGCGTGGCGCTGCGCGGCGGCGACCGCGCGACGCTCGTCAACCCGCCCGCGTGTGGCCGCGCGAAGATCACCGGAAGCTTCAGCTCCTGGGGCGGCCAGACCGCGACGGCGACCAACGACGTCACCATCGACCAGGGCTGTGAGCGCGCGGGCTCCTTCGCGCCGGGGCTCGCGGCGTCGGTGTCTGACACGCACGCGGGCAAGAGCCCGTCCTTCGCGCTTGCGGTCACGCGCCCCGACGGCGACCAGGCGCTGCAGCGCATCGACGTCAACCTGCCGCCCGGGCTGCTCGCCAAGCCCGCCGGGATCCCGCTCTGCGGCGACGCGCAGGCCACGGCCGGGACCTGCCCGGAGACGAGCAGGATCGGGTCGATCGACGTCAGCGCCGGCGCCGGGCCGAGCCCCTTCGCGCTCGGCGGTCGCGTCTATCTCACCGGACCGTACGCAGGCGGCCCCTACGGGTTGTCGATCGTCGTCCCCGCGGTCGCCGGCCCGTTTGACCTCGGGCTCGTGGTCGTGCGGGCATCGGTCCAGCTCGACCGCAACGACGCGCACGTCCGGGTGCTCAGCGATCCGCTGCCGACGATCCTCGATGGCGTTCCGTTGCTGCTGCGCAGCGCCAGGGTGACCATTGACCGGCCTGACACGATGCGCAACCCGACGTCGTGCGCCCCGCTGACGATCGGCGCGACGCTGACGTCGGTCGCATCGCTGACCGCGTCGCCGACCGCGCCGTTCGCGGCCACCGGCTGCGACGCGCTGGCGTTCTCGCCGAAGACGAAGATCGCGCTCACGGGTGCGACCCAGACCTCCGTCGGCAAGCATCCAGGTGTCGACTCGACGGTGACCCAAGCCGCCGGCCAGGCCAACATCCAGCAGGTCCAGGTGACGCTGCCGCTGTCGCTGGCGCTCGATCCCGACAACGCGCAGTCGCTGTGCGAGTTCGTCGACGGCGCGCGTGGCGATTGTCCGCAGACCTCGGTGATCGGCAGCGCAACCGCGCGCACGCCGCTGCTCGACCATCCGATCAGCGGCAAGGTGTACTTCGTCAAGGGCGTGCGGATCGACCCCAAGAGCGGTCGTCAGATCAAGACGCTGCCGACGTTGTTGGTGCAGTTGCGCGGCGACATCGCGCTGGACCTGCGCGCATCCACGACGGTGGATGCCAAGTCGCGCCTGGTCACGACCTTCGCGCCGATCCCCGACGCGGCGGTATCGAGCTTCCGGCTGACCCTCGCCGGCGGCAAGCACGGGATCCTGACCGTGACCAATCGCAACGGCCTCTGCACCGGCGCCAAGCAGCAGGCGGCGCTCGTCGCGACCGGCCACAACGGCAAGCGCGCCCCGTCGACGGTCACGCTGGACACGCCGTGCTCGGCGGCTGCGAAGCTGTCAGGCGTGCGCGCCGTGGGCGGCGGTCGCGTGCAGGTTGCCGTCAAGGCCACGGCTACCGGCCGTGTGGTGCTGCGCGGCGCGGCCGGGCGGCTGGGCTCGTGGTCGCACAAGATGCGCAAGGGGCAGACGCTGCACGTGACGCTGAAGGCGTCGAAGAAGACGCAGACGTCGCTGGCGCGCGGTCGGCGTGTGAGCGAGCGGGTCAGCGCGAAGTTCACCGCGAAGGGCAAGGGCGCGACGACGGTGCGCAGCAAGGCCGTGCGGCTGCGGTGATGCGCTGAGGCGGGGCCGCCGCGTCCTACGGCGCGGCGGCGTGGGCCTCGGTCAACAGGCCTGAGGCGAGCGCGTCGCTGCAGTTGGCTAGCACGTCAAGGGCATAGCCGCCCTCCTGCACGACACAGATCGGCAGGCCCCGTGCGGCGAGCAGCCGGCCGATGCCGGCGAAGATGTCGGGGTCGAAGTTCCAGCTGCCATGCGGGTCGCCGGCGACCGTGTCGTAGCCGAGCGACACGACCAGCACGCGCGCCGTCTGCGCCAGCACCTGCAGCGACTCGTCGACGGCGTCGAGGTAGGCCTCGGGCTCCGGCGCATCGCGAAACTCCACCAAACGCTCGCGGCCCGTGCGCGGCAGCGCCGGATCCAGCGGCGCGGTGGTGACCGGCCAGGCGTGGAGCGAGTGGAGGGCGACGTCCTCCATGTCGGCGACGATCGCCGAGGTGCCGTTGGGATAGTGGAGACCGAGGTCGAGGATGCCGACCGGGCCGGCCCCCGCCGCATCCAGCGTGTAAGCCGCTGCGGCGGCCGTGTTAAGGCAACAGCAGCCGCCGAGGAAGGCTGGGCCTGCCTGGTGTCCCGGCGGACGGCAGAGGGCGTAGGCGAAGCGCGCGCCCGTGGCGACGTGGCGTGCCGCGCTGATCGCCGTGCGCACCGCCTCGCCGGCGGCGGTGACGAGCTCGGGGCCGATCGGGATGTGGGGCTTCAGATCGTGCAGCGTCACGAGATACTCGAGATCGTGGATCGCATACAGCGTGCGCTCGACGTCGGCGTCAGACGCGCCGGACCCGATCGCGCGTACGCCGGGGTGGCGACGCAGGCCCGCCTCCACGAGGCTCACGCGCAGTCCGCCGTCGAGCAGCCATGGCTCGTCGCCGTCGATCGAGCCGCCACGCTGGCGCACCATCACCAGGCCCCGCACGCGCTGCTCGCGGCGCGTCGGCTGGTCGATCGACAGCGTGGTCACCGCGGACCCTCCAGCCCGAGCCCGCGCGCGCTGCGGTCCAGCAGCGTCTGCACGACGCGCTCGACGTGCTCACCGCGATCGCGCTCCATGGCCCAGTGGGCGAGGTGCTTGAGATAGAGGGCCAGCGGGCTGACGTCGAGCCGCTGCACGGCCAGGCGCAGATGTTGGCGGTAGAGCTCGGACTGGATGACCGCGAAGCGATACTCGGGGTCGTCGGCGGGCCGGCCGACCTGCCCGATGTTGCCCGTGCTGCGCCGCGCCCGGGCACGGACGAGGTCCCAGCCGACGCTCTGCTTGTCGCGCAGGAGCTTGGGCTGGTCGAACTCCATCGGCCGCGCCGCCGGGTAGGGCAGGAAGTAGCCGAGCGCGATCTGGGGCGCCATCCGCTCTGGCGTCGGATGTCGACGGCGGAGCTCAAGGGTCACGGGCTCGGCGTCCATCTGCTCGTCGAGCCAGTCGATGAGGTCGTCGATGAGCAGGGCGCCTTCGCTGGAGGCCAGCGCCCGCTTCTGTCGCGCGACCATCGCGTTGAAGATGTCGTGGGTGGGGTGCAGGCTCCCGTTGCCGTTGGGGACCAGCTCGTCCATCAGCTTGCGTCGGCAGTTCACGTGGCCGACCCACTCGGTGCCGCAGATCTGCATCGAGGTCATGTCCTCGAGATCGGGTGCCGCCATCCAGTAGGCCAGCGCGCGCATGTGCTGCGTGGTCACGCCATCGGGCCGCACGAGCGGGAACTCCTCGAAGCCCTCCAGACCCGTGGCGTAGACGACCACGCCGTCGTCGCGACGCTTGAACCGCCCGTCGCGCAGCCCGGAGGCCGTGAGCTCGGCGGCGTCGACGAGGAAGTCGGATTCGAAGAAGACGCGGTCGAAGGCGACGCCGAGGCGGGCGAGCGTCTTGCGCTGCCCGGCGATGACCCAAGCGCGGGTCTTGTACCAGAGCTCGAGCGCGTCGCGGTCGCCGAGCAGCACGCGCCGCAGCATCTCGTCGGCGTCGTCGTGACGCATCGTCAGCTCGCGGGTCTGGGAGTCCTCGGGATACTCGATCTCGTTGCCGGCGATCGTGCCCGAGGCGGCGACGTAGTCGGCGTAACAGATCCCGACGAAGTGGTCGCTCTTCTCACCGCCGCCGTCCGACCAGCCGCCGGCCTGGCGGCCGCTCTGTGCGACGCCGGCCATGGCCTCGCCCATGCTGCGCCCGGCGTCAGAGATCAGGCTGCGGCGCTCGACCTGTCCCCCTGCCTGGGTCAGCGCCGAGGCGATGGCGTTGCCGATCGCCAGATTGCGAAGGTGGCCGACGTGCAGCGCCTTGGTCGCGTTCGCGTCCCAGAACTGCACCGAGTACCGCCGTCCACCGGCAAGGTCGGAGAGCGATGCCTCGGCGCTGCCGCCGGCCTCCAGGCCGGCGCCGGTCGATTCGATCCAGCTGTCGGTCAGGCGGACCTCGACGCCGTCGCGCTCGCGTCTGACGGCGGCGACCCACGGCTCGGCCTCCATCCGGTCGAGCACCGAGAGGGCATCCGCATCGTCCTGCCAGTTGGTGACGCGGGGCACGAGCTTCAGATCGAAGCGGCGTGGGCGCCGCGGTGCTCGGCCGGCCCAGGGAGCGGGCGCGCCTTCCCGCGGTGACGAAAATTTCAGATAATCAAAGAGGTTGACCGCCATTTGGACCCTTGTGATGACTACTACCTGGCTACGACCCCCAGGTCAACTCTGGGTCAGGACATCTGCGCCGAGCCCATGACAAAGCGATCAGCCCATGCCAAGTGGCTCTTGTGAGGACCTTCTCAGGTCAGATAGAAGTTGCAGACATCGCCGCTGACTGACTTTCAGAATCTGCCTGGTTGTCAGCGGCGTGAATTCGCGCACCTGTGCCCTAATCGGTGAAGGGACCGGATTAGTAATCCGGGCATCAGGGTTCGAGCCCCTGCAGGTGTATCCGGCAATCGCCCGGGCGTAGGAGGTCTACGCCCGGGCGTTTCTGCGTCAGGCCGCTACCCGCCGAGGCGGTAGGCGACTAGCGCGGGCGCCTGGCCCTGGGCGGCGGCGAGGCCGCCGGCGGCGATCACCGTGTTGCCGGAGACGGCCACGCCGGTGTTGGAGTTGGCCGGGAGCGCCGCGCTCCAGACGGTGTCGCCGGTCTTGGCCGACAGCGCGTAGACCTGGCCATCGAACGTCGTCGCGAACACGACGTCGTTGACCACCGTGGTCGCCCCGAAGGCCGGGGCCTGGAACACCTGGTCCCACTTGATCTTGCCCGTGTTGACGTCGAGGGCGACGATCTCGCCCGTGTTGCTCTGACCGCTGCCCTGGGAGGCGCTCCCCGAGAACGTCGCCGAGTTGTTGACCACCGGCACGTAGACCAGCTTGCCGTCGCTGGCCATCGGGGCGATGACGCCGCCAAGGATGCCGGGATAGACCTCCACGCCCTCGTGCAGCTTGGAGTACTGGCCCTTGACGGCGAGCAGGCCGTCATGGTCGTGGCCGTTGTGCTGGCCAACCGGCCGCTTCCACAGCAGCTTGCCGCTCTTGCGGTCGACGGCGATCACGATGCCGCTCTTGCCCGCCTCGATGACGGCGGGCTTGCCCTTGACCTTGGTGAGGATCGGCGGGTCCTGCAGATCCCAGTCATAGATGTCATGCGGCGTGAGCTGGTAGTACCACTTCATCTTGCCCGTCTTGGCGTCGAGCTTGACCAGCGAGTTCGTGTACAGGTTGGGGCCGGGGCGGCTCTTGCCCCACGGGTAATCCGGGTTGCCCGGCCACGGTCCGGGGTTGCCGACACCGAAGTACATCCCGCCCTGAGCGTCAAACGCCGGTGCGTGCCACAGCCCGCCGCCGAGGTTGATCTTGGTGTTTTTGGCCGACCACGTCTTGGTCGGGGCGGTGTCAAAGCTCCAGACGCGCTTGCCGGTCTTGGCGTTCAGCGCCCACAGGATGCCCTTCGTGCCCTCGTTGTAGAACTTCGTGTTGTTGCCCGGCACGGTCGACACGTACACCAGCCCGTGGTGGTAGCCGGGCGTCATGTCGATGCCCTCTTCGTCGTTGCGGATCAGCTTCGCCGACCAGATCTCTTTGCCGGTCTTCTGATCCAGGGCGAACGCGGAGGTGGCGGTGGCGCCGAAGACCCGGCCGCCGCCGACCACGATCCCGTTGGGGCCCTGGTCGGGCGAGCCGTAGGTCTTCTTCCAGAGCACGTCGCCCGTGCGCAGGTTGATGGCCTCGACGTTGGACTCGAGATCCTGCGAGTAGACGACGCCGCCGGCGACGATCGGAATCGAGGCGTAGCTGCCGTACTGGCTCTTGGCCGTGAGCGGGTGCGTCCAGGCCGGCTTGAGCTGCGTCACGTTGGCGCTCGTGATCGGCCCGCCGACCGAGCGCGTGTTGGACAGGTCGTTGTTGGAGTAGCCCGAGCCCGTCAGCGTGGGCTTGGCTGCCGTGTCGGGCTTGGAGCCCGGCGGTGCGGCGTTGGGCGTCGACGTCGCATCGGTCGCCGACGTCGGCTTGTCTGACGACGACCCGCAGGCCGATAGCGCCATGGCCACGACGACCAGCGCCGCCAGCGCCAGCAGTGCCGGTTTCCCGTTGTCCCTCATCCGCTCGAACATCAGCTCGCTTGCTCCTCTCGAGCCCGTGTCAGCTCGTCGATGATCTGGTCTTCCAGGCGGCACGTTGCCGCGATCAGCAGTTCAAATAGGTCGCCGCTGAAGTCCGCCGGCAGGTCGACAGCTGCGCCGCGCTCCAAGTAGCGCGCGCGCACCGCGTCGACGCGGTCGGGCTGCATCATCGGGATGCCGTGCGCGCTCTTGTAGTGCGCCACCGCCCGACAGATGTCAAAGCGCTCACCGAGCAGGTGAGCAATCTGATCGTCGATCCGGTCCAGCCGGCCGCGATACCTCTCCAGGCCACCTCGATCAGATGATGGTCCTGCAGACGCTTGATGGTGGTCTCGGTCACTCATGCCGCATGCTCCTCCAGGAGTCCTGTCGCGAAGGCGTGGCTGCAGTCCGCCAGGGTCTCCAGCGCGTAGCCGCCTTCTTGGATGACGCAGATCGGGACGCCGGAGGCTGCAAGCAGCCGTCCGATCTCCGTGAAGATGTCGGGCTCGAAGCTCCACGAGCCGTGGGGGTCGCCAGCGACGGTGTCGTAGCCCAGCGAGAGCACGAGCGCGCGCGCCGAGCGCGCCAGCGCGGCCACCGACGCACGGACGGCGTTGAGGTAGGTCGCGGGGTCGGGGACCGTCCGGAACTCGATCAGCGCCTCGCGCTCGGTGCGCGGCAGCACGGGATCCTCGGGGGCGTTGGTGACCGGCCAGGCGTGCAGCGAGTGCAACTGCGCGTCGTGCATCTGCGCGACGATCGCCGAGGTGCCGTTGGGGTAGTGGAGGTCGAGGTCGAGGATGCCGACCGGGCCGGCGCCGGCGTCGAGCAGCGTCTGGGTGGCGGCTGCCGCCGTGTTGAGGTAGCAGTAGCCGCCAAGCCACGCCGGGCCGGCGTGGTGGCCGGGCGGCCGACACAGCGCGTAGGCGAAGCGCGCGCCGCCGGCGACGCGCTGGGCCGCGGTGATCGCGGTGCGCACGCCCTCGTGGGCGGCGGCGACGAGGCCGGCGCCGACCGGGATGTCGGGCTCCAGCCCCGGGGCCGTGAACGCCGGCATCAGCGCGGGCTCCTGCTCGGACTGGCGGACGTGCTGGAGCGCATCGAGGTAGCTGGTCTCGTGCAGCGCGCCGAGCACCCGCTCGACGTCGGCATCGGACGCGTCGGCCTCGACGGAGTGCACGCGCGCGTGGCGCCACAGCCCCTCCTCGAGCGCCGCCAGCCGGCGGTCGTGATCGTGGCCGCGCATGCGGCGGCCGCCGTCGACGATCCAGGGGGCTGCGTCGTCGCCGTTGCGGCGACGCTGGGTCACCATCACCAGCTCGGTCACGTCACACGAGCTCCCGGCGCAGTCGCCCGCCGATCGTCCCGAAGTCGTTGCGCAGGTAGAAGCGCCGCGTCGCCTCCAGGTGCGGCCATCCGTCGCGCGGGACGCCGACCTCGATCCGCGTGACCTGCTGGCGTCGCGCCGCGGCGACGAGCGCCTCGATCAGCCCGTGGCCGACCGCCTGGCTGCGCCAATCGCGGTGGACCCACAGGTCCTGGATCAGCCCATAGCGACCGGGGACGTGGATCGCGAGCTGCCAGCTCGCGGCGAGCATGCCGATGATCGCGCCGCCGGCGTCGGCGAGGAAGACCTCGCCGGCGTCGCGGTCGCTGATCAGGGTGCGGGCGGCCGTCTCCATCGCATCGGGGGCCGGCGGCGTGGCGTTGAGCTCGCGCAGCAGGGCGCGTGCGGCAGCGGCGACGACCGGCGCCTCTTCGGGAGAAGCGGGCCGGACCTGCCATCGCCACGCCGCCGCAAGCGACGCGGATGGCTCGACATCGGTGCGGTCGCTCATGTCGACGCCACGGTCGCGGTGGGCTCGATCTCGACCTTGAACGCCTCCGGCGCGGCGCTGCCGGTCACGGCCTGGGCGATCGCCGCCATCGGCGCGCGCGCCTTGAGCAGGATCTCGTCGAACTCCTCCTCGGGATCTGACTGCATGACGATCGCGCCGCCGGCGCCGATCGTCGTCGCGCCCGGGCGCAGGACGATCGTGCGGATGACGATGTTGAGGTCGACGCTGCCGTCGGCGCCGAAGTAGCCGATGGCGCCCGAGTACACGCCGCGGGCGACGCGCTCGATGTCATCGATGATGCTCATCGTGCGCAGCTTCGGCGCGCCGGTCATCGAGCCGCCGGGGAAGCACGCGCGCACGCACTCCACCGGCGTGCGGTCGGCCTCGAGCTGGCCTTCGATCGTCGAGACGAGCTGGTGCACGGTCGGGTAGGTCTCGACCACCATGTACTCGGGGACGCGCACGCTGTCGACCTCGCACACGCGGCCGAGGTCGTTGCGCAGCAGGTCGACGATCATCAGGTGCTCCGCGAACGTCTTCTCATCGGAGAGCAGCTCGGCGCGCAGCGCCTCGTCGGTCGCGGGATCGGCCGCGCGTGGCGCGGTGCCCTTGATCGGGCGGGCCTCGACGCGGCGGTCGCGGTCGACCGAGAGGAAGCGCTCGGGCGAGGAGCTCACGATCGCCAGCTCGCCGAGCTTGAGGTAGGCGGCAAACGGCGAGGGGTTGCGGCGGCGCAGCAGCTGGTAGAGCGGGAAGGGGTCCGGGCTGGCGGTCGTGGAGATCTGATCGGTCAGGCAGACCTCGTAGGACTCGCCGGCGGCCAGCGCCGCCTGGCTGCGGGCGATGTCGGCGAGGTACTGCGTGCGCCCGCGCCCGACGCGGAAGAGCACGGGTTCCTCGGGCACGTCGGCGGCGTGCGCCGCTGAGGCCATCGCCGTGTCGTCGGGTGGTGGTGCGGCCAGCGCCTCGTGCACTGCAGCCTCGGCCTCGTCCAGCCAGCGGCCGGCCGCGCCACCGTCGTCGGCGCCGGTGAGCGCGAGCAGGTGCGTGCGGTGATGGACGTGATCGACGGCGACGACGCGGTTGGCGAACATCATCACGGCGTCCGGGATGTCGGAGCGGTGGACGTTCGGGGAGCCGCAGTCGGCCTTGCACTCGTAGCCGAGGTAGCCCACATAGCCGCCGATCAGACCGCTGGCGATCCCCTCCGGCGGCTCGATCTTGGCGTGGGCGAGCTCGCGATCGAGGAGGTCGAAGATCGAGTCCGTCTCGACGGTTGTTTCTCCCGCGCGTGTAACTAAGACCTCGCCGGCCTCGATGTCGTACTGCAGCAGGCACTCCTCGGCACCGGTGCTCGTGCCGACATAGGAGCTCTGCGCCAGGCGCGTCGGCGCATCGGCGCTGTCGAGCCAGAAGGCGTGTTCGGCGGCGCCGAAGAGCCGCTGGAAGACGTGCTCGGTCGGCGGCTCGACGTCCAGCGTGCGCATGTGGAGCTCGAGACCAGTGCGGCCAGTCTCGCGCGTGGGCCGCGGTGGACGGGCCTCCGGCGCGGGTGGCCGGCGCGGCTGGCGCCGGCGGCCGGGTTGATGCTCGCGGGCCATGTCATAGAAGTTCTTGACGATCGCGCGCCCGTGCTCTGAGGCGATCGACTCAGGGTGAAACTGCACGCCCCACAGCGGCCGGCGGGTGTGCTCGATCCCCATGACGACGCCGTCCTCGGTCCACGCGGTCACGCGGCCCTCCGGACCGAGCGGACCCGTGACGGCGAGCGAGTGGTAACGGACCACCGAGAAGTCCTGGGGCACATCGGCGAAGAGGCCGGTCCCGGTGTGCTGCACGTGGCTGAGGCGCCCGTGCATCGCCTCCGGTGCCGTCTCGACGATGCCGCTCAGCACGTACCCCAGGCCCTGGTGGCCGAGGCAGACGCCGAGCACCGGGATCTCGCTGGAGCGCAGGATGTCGGAGCAGACGCCGAAGTCATGCCAGCGGTCTGGCCGGCCAGGACCGGGCGAGAGCACGATCGCGTCGAAGTCCCAGCGCTCCAGGACGCGCCAGGACACCATGTCGTTGTGCACGACGATGGGCTCCTCGCCGCTGACCTCGGCGAGCAGGTGAAAGACGTTGTAGGTGTATGAGTCGTAGTTGTCAATCAACAACGTGGGCATCAGGAAGCCTCCAGTCCGAGCCCCCGCGCGCTGCGGTCCAGCAGCGTGTGCACGACGCGTTCGACGTGCTCGCCGCGGTCGCGCTCCAAGTGCCAACGCGCGAGGTGCTTGAGGTAGAGCGCGAGCTGGGTGACGTCGAGCCGCTCGACGGCCAGCCGCAGGTGCTGGCGATACAGCTCCGATTGGACGACCGCGAAGCGGTACTCCGGGTCGTCGGCCGGCCGCGCCGTGTCGGTCTTGACGCTGCCGCGGCGCGCCCGCGCGCGCACGAGGTCCCACCCGACGCTGTCTTGCTCGCGCAGGAGCTGCTCGGGCTCGAAGTCGATCGGCCGCGCGACGGGGTAGGGCAGGAAGTAGCCGAGCGCCACCTGCGAGGCGATGCGCTCGGGCGCGGGATGCCCGAGGCGCAGCGCGCGCCAGTCGGGAACCTCGTCGATGCGCTCGTCGAGCCACTCGATCAGGTCGTCGATGAGCAGCGCGCCCTCGCTGGAGGCGATCGCGCGCTTCTGGCGGGCGACCATCGCGTTGAAGATGTCGTGGGTCGGATGGATGCCGCCGTTGCCAGGCGGCGTGAGCTCGTCCATCAACTTGCGCCGGCAGGTCACGTGGGCGACCCACTCCTCGCCGCAGACCTGCATCGAGGTCACATCGCCGAGGTCAGGTGCGGCCATCCAGTAGGCCAGCGCGCGCATGTGCTGCGTGGTGACGCCGTCGGGCCGCACGAGCGGGAACTCCTCGAAGCCGTCGATGCCGCTGGGGTAGACGACCACGCCGTCGTCGCGGCGCTGCAGGGTGCCATCGCGCAGGCCGGAGGCGCTCAGCTCGGCGGCGTTGGCCAGGAAGTCGGATTCGAAGAAGACGCGGTCGAAGGCGACGCCGAGGCGGGCGAGGGTCTTGCGCTGTCCGGCGATGACCCAGGCGCGGGTCTTGTACCAGAGCTCGACCGTCTCGCGGTCGCCGAGCAGGACCTGTCGCAGCAGGTCGTCGGCGTCGTCGCCGCGCAGCGTCAGCTCGCGGGTCTGGGAGTCCTCGGGGAACTCGCCGTTGTCGCCGGCGGCCGGAATCGCCGTGGCGGCGACGTAGTCGGCGTAGCAGATGCCGACGAAGTGATCGCTCTTCTCGTTGCCGTCGGGCCAGGTGTGCGCGTGGCGAACGCCCGCCATCGCCTCGCCCATGCTGCGGCCCGCGTCGGAGATCAGGCTGCGCCGCTCGACCTGGCCGCCCGCCTGGGCGAGCGCCGAGGCGACCGCGTTGCCGATCGCCAGGTTGCGCAAGTGCCCGACGTGCAGGGCCTTGGTCGCGTTGGCGTCCCAGAACTGGACCGAGAAGCGCTGCCCGTGGGCGAGGTCGGAGAGCGTCGCCTCGGCGCTGCCACCGGCCTCCAGACCGGCGCCGGTGGTCTCGATCCAGCCGTCGTCCAGGCGGATCTCGATGCCGGAGGGGTCGCGCGTCACGGCAGCGACCCAGGGCTCTTGCTCGATCTGCTCTAACGCGCTCACCGCCGCAGCGTCCTCTTCCCAGGCGGGGGAGCGTGGGAAGAGCTTGAGGTCGAAGCGAGCGTGGGGTCGACGTGGCGAGCGTGCCGCCCACGGGGCGCCCGCGCCACCGTGCGCAGGCGCCCCTTCCAGAAAGTCAAAAATATTGTCTGCCATGTCAAACTCGGCGGCGAGTGTGGCAGTACGAAATGCATTGGACAACAGCCAATGTCGATAAATTTCTGCACTAGGCCAACCGGCGAAGCGGTTTCAAACGCTGATGGCGTATCTGCCAGTTGGCTCTTGTGGGGCCTCGTTCGGAGCGGATACAACTAGGCCACAGCAGCGAGGCGCGGGCAGCCTCGTATCACTGTGCACATTTTGTGTACAAGTCTTGTATGAGTTAACGAGCCCCGGCCGGCGGCTGGTGTTTTAAGGGAGGAGAGGCCGTCGGCATGAACTCTTTGGCGGTCGATGACGCGCAGGACGCGGGTGCCGCGGGCAAGGGACGCCCGGCGCTGCCACCCGGCCCGCGGATGCCGGCGGCGGTGCAGGCCTGGCAGTGGACGCGCAGCCCGCTGCCGTTCCTCGACAGCTGCCGGCGCCGCTACGGCGATGCCTTCACGCTGCGCATGAGCCACTCCGGCACCTGGGTCGTGCTCTGCGACCCCGAGGACGTCAAACGCGTCTTCACCGCCGACCCCGTGCAGATGGGCGTGGCTGAGGCCAACGCCGTGCTCGGGCCCCTGCTCGGGCGTCGGTCGGTGATGCTGCTCGACGAGCCCGAGCACCTCACGCGCCGCAAGCTGATCCTGCCGCCGTTCCACGGCCGCCACATGGACAGCTACGCGGACATGATGAGCGACATCGCGCGGCGCGAGGTCGCCCGCTGGCCGGTCGGCGAGCCGTTCGAGCTCTGGCCGCGGATGCAGGCGATCACGCTCGAGGTGATCATGCGCATCGTCTTCGGCGATGTCGGTCATGACCGGCTCAACGAGGTGCGTACATCGATCGAGCAGCTGACCGCGTGGCTCAACGACCCGCGGCGCCTGGCGGTGCTGTCGGTGCTCGGACCGCGCTGGATCGCCAGCGACCGCGGCTTCCGTCGCGCACGCGGGCGCGTCGAGCAGGCCGTGCTGGGCGAGGTGCGGCGGCGCCGGATGGAAGGCACCGATGAGGTCGGTGGCGACATCGTCTCGCTGCTCGGTCGCGCCCGGTATGAGAACGGCGCGCCGCTGACCGACAAGGACCTGGGCGATGAGCTGATCACGCTGCTCTCCGACGGGCCGACGTCGACCTCGCTGGCCTGGGCGTTCGAGCGCCTGCTGCGCCATCCCGAGAAGCTCGACCGCCTGCGCGAGGAGGTGCGCGCGGGCGAGCAGGACATCTACCTCGACGCCGTCGTCAAGGAGACGCTGCGCCTCTGCCCGCCGGTGCCGGTCGTCGTGCGACGGCTGCGCGAGCCGGAGTGGCTGGGCGGTCACCTGATCCCGGCCAGGACGGTCGTCGCGCCGTCGGTCTACCTGATGCACCGCCGCGAGGACGTCTATCCGGACGCGGGGAGCTTCCTGCCCGAGCGCTTCGTCGGGCAGGCCACGGGGACCTACACCTGGATTCCGTTCGGCGGCGGCGTACGCCGCTGTCTGGCGGCGAGCTTTGCGATGCAGGAGATGAAGCGGGTGCTGCGGATCGTGATCGGGGAGGTGGACCTGCGACCGGCCGGCACGCGCTCAGAGGGCGTCGCCCGCAGCTCGATCGCGTTTGTCCCCGACCGCCGCGCGCTTGCGGTGGTGGGGGCTGCATGAGTGGCGCCGCCGACCTCCTGGTCGTCGGCGCCGGCGCCAAGGCCGCCGCCGTCGCGGCGAAGGTCGACGCGATCAATCGCCTCGGGCTCGGGCCGATCTCGGTGACGATCGTCGAGGGCGTCGAGCCGGCGGCGTCGTGGAAGGGCCTCAACGGCATGACGTCCGGCGACGAGCCGCTGGCGGTGACGCCGATCAAGGACGTGGGGTTCCCGTACGAGAGCGGCAAGGCATTCGGCGACCTCGGGCCGGCGATCGACCGCGAGGTGATGTCACTCTCCTGGCAGCAGTACCTCGTTGGCCGTGGTGGCTGGGCGCGCTGGGTCAACGCCGAGACGCCGTCGATTCGTCATCGCGACTACGGCGCGTACCTGGCTTGGGTGCTGTCGCGGGCGACCACCGGCGTGCGGATCGTGTCCGGGCGCGTGCAGCAGGTGGGCTTCACGCCGGGCGGTGAGGGCTGGACGGTGGAGGTCGAGGGGCGAGAAGGGTTGGAGCGTTACGAGGGTGGTGCGCTGTTGCTGACCGGCCCGGGCGTCCACCGCCATCTCTCGCACGACCCCGAGGCCGCGCCGCGGATGTTTCACTGCGACAGCAAGCGCGGAGACTTCCTGACCCGTGTGCCGGCCGAGGGCAGCCCGGAGATCGCGATCGTCGGCGGCGGAGAGAGCGCGCTGAGCTGCCTGGCGTTCCTGCGCCGTCATCGGCCGTCGGCGCGGCTGACGGTTTACACGCCCACGCTGCCGATGAGCCGCGGTGAGAGCTTCCTGGAGAACCGGGTCTTCGCCGACCCCGACTGCGTTGGCTGGAGCGCGCTGGAGCTCTCGCAGCGGCGGCTGTTCGTGCGCCAGTGCGATCGTGGCGTCTTCGATCCCGGCGGCCTGTTGAACATCGCCTACGACGACCACTGTCGCTTTTTGACCGGGCGTGTCGTGCACGTGGCTTCGGTGAGTGGTGGTGATGGTGTGGCGGTGGACTACGCCTCGCCGGAGGGGCCGAGTGTTGACGCCTACGAGTTCTTGGTCAACTGCAGCGGCTTCGATCTGCTCGAGCAACTGCGCGGGCTCTTCGCACCTGGGGTGCGGGCTGAGATCGAGCGTCAGTCGGGACCGCTGTGGGATCGCCCGGCCGATGTCGAGGTGCCGATGGGGCGTGCGCTGGAAGTTGTAGGTCTGAGTCCGCGGCTGCACATCCCGGGGCTCGCCGCGCTGGCCCAGGGGCCGGGGTTTGCGAACCTCGGCTGCCTGGGGTTGACGGCGAACCGGGTGGTCGCACCGCTGCTGGTGGGCGACGAGGCGCCGGCCGCGATGGTGGTGACGCGGGGCGACGAGTTGGGGTTGTAGGTCGGGACGGGCGTCGTCGGTATTCAGTGCGGGTGCTGGTCGTGGGCGCGCAGCGTGGTCTGTTTGGCGGCGAGGAGAGCGAGCGGGGTCGGCGCTTCGCGGCGCTTGCTCGTCGTCCGCCAGCGCCCGAGAGGGGTGGGCGAGAGCATCCGAGGGTGCGGGGCGTCTCGTGGTGAATAATTCACCA
>NZ_DASYJG010000007.1:0-9610 GCF_035996765.1 Baekduia sp. | reverse complement strand
ATGACCGCGGTGACCTACGGGATCCGCCCGGCGGGCGGGCATCCGATCGGCTGGGGCAGTACCAAGGTGTTGGCCTTGCTCGCTGCATCCGCCGCCTCGCTGATCACGTTCGTCGTCATCGAGCAACGGGTCACCGACCCGATGTTCCGCCTGCCGCTCTTTCGCATCCGCGCCTTCACCTTCGGCACGCTGTCGACGTTCCTGGCAGCCGTCTCGCGGGGCGGCCTGATGTTCATGCTGATCATCTGGCTGCAGGGCATCTGGCTGCCCCAGCACGGCTATGACTTCACCGAGACGCCGCTGTGGGCCGGCATCTACATGTTGCCCTTGACGATCGGGCTGCTGCTCGCCGGGCCGGCGTCGGGCTACTTCTCCGACCGTTACGGCGCGCGCCCGTTCGCCACCGCCGGGATGGTGCTGACCGCGGTCGGCTTCGGGTTGTTGATGTTGCTGCCGACCGACTTCTCCTATCCGGTCTTCGGCGCGATCCTGTTTTTGATCGGCGCGTCGATGGGCCTGTTCGCCTCGCCCAACCGCGCCGCGGTGATGAACAGCCTGCCGCGGCGCGACCGCGGCGCCGGCGGGGCGATGAACCAGACCTTCCAGAACTCGGCGCAGGTGCTGTCGATCGGGATCTTCTTCACCCTGATGATCGTCGGGCTCGCGTCGACGCTGCCGCACACGCTGAGCGCCGGGCTGCAGGCGCACGGCGTCGACCCGGCGACCGCACACAGCGTCGCCGCGCTGCCGCCAGTGTCGATCCTGTTCGCCGCGTTCCTGGGGTACAACCCCGTCCAGCACCTGCTGGGCCCCCACGCGCTCGCCGCGCTGCCGGCTCACGACCAGGCGACGCTGACCGGCAGCTCGTTCTTCCCGCACTTGATCTCAGCGCCGTTTCAGAGCGGGCTGCATGCGGCGTTCAGCTTCGCGATCGTCGCCTGCCTGATCGCCGCTGGGGCGTCGCTGTTGCGCGGCGGGCGGATGGTCGATGAGGGCGAGGACGAGTCGCTTGCCGTCGCGGCGGCGCCGTCCTCGGCCGTCCCCGTTGCCCGGTTCCATCATCGAGAGGAGCAGCATGCAGGTTGAGTGGTACGGCCAGTCCGCCTTCCGTCTGAGCGACGGCAAGGACACCATCTTCATCGACCCGTTCGACGTGGCGATGTTCACGGCGCGCGGGATGCGCTGGGACTACCCGGCGATCGCCGGCGTCGAGGCGGAGTTGCTGCTCGTCACCCACGAGCACGGAGATCACAACGCGATTGAGGTGATTGGCGGCGATCCGGCGGTGCTGCGCTCGAAGGCCGGGACGCACGAATCCCCGATCGGCGAGGTGATCGGGATCGCCTCCGAACACGACGAGGTCGCCGGGACCCAGCGCGGCCCCAACACGATCTTCGCCTTCACCTTCGGCGGGCGCCGGATCGCGCACTTCGGCGACTTCGGCCAAGCGGCGCTGCGCCCCGAGCAGCTCGCGGCGCTGGGCACCGTCGACCTCCTCTTCATCCCGATCGGCGGCGGGCCGACGATCGGCGCCGAGCAGGCCACCGAGATCGCCGTACAGCTGGGCGCGCAGATCATCGTGCCGATGCACTACCGGACCGAGCGCATCGACTTCCTCGAGCCGGTTGACGACTTCGCCGCGCGCGCGGCGCAGATCGAGCGCACCGACGGGCCGGCCTTCGAGGTCGAGGCCGTTGCGGGCGACGGACCAAAGGTCGTCGTCCCCGCGGCGCCGTAAGCCTCGACGCCCCCGCTTCACCGCGGGCGCAGCGCCACCACCGGGATCACGCGCTCGCCCGCACGCCGCTGGTAGGTCTCGTAGCCCACGTAGTTGTCGCAGGCCATCGCCCACAGCCGGTCGCGCTCGGCACCCTCGGCGATCTCCGCGCGCATCGGCACGCGCCGGCCGCCGAGCGTCACCTCGACCTCCGGGCCGGCCTTGACGTTGTGGTACCAGCCAGGGTGCTTGACCGCACCCGCCTTCGAGGCGATGACCACGACGAGCTCACCCTGCTTGGTCGCCAGCAGCGGCGCCGTGCGCTCCACCCCGCTCCGAGCTCCACGCGTGTGCAGCAGGACGATCGGCTGCCCCAGGCCCGTCGACAGTTTGCCGCGTGTCACGGGGATCAGCGCGCGATCGATCGTCGGGAACACGGAGATGAAGAGCCAGCCCCCGAACCGCGTCTGCGCGAAGGCCTGCAGGCCCTTGTCGAGCAAAGACTTCTGAGCCTGCGGCCGATAGTCGCGCATCGGCCGACCCTAACCGCTGCGCGCACCCCCAAAGAGGACCTCCGCCCTATGTCCTCCAATGGACATCCGTCGAGTCGCCCTGAGCGCCCGCCGCCCACCCGCCGATCACCGATGGAAGGACATGACGCCGGCGCCCCACTTCCCGCCCCTGCAGGGCTCGCTTCGCCGCGTCTCCATCACGAGACTCCGCGCTGCATCCGTCGTCGGTCTCGTCACGTACGCCGCGCGCGCGACCCTGTGGCCCGACGGCGGAGGAGCGCTTGGCCACCACGTCTTCGAGGACGCCGTCTTCAACGGCCTCCTCGTCGCCGGCGCGCTGCTCTGTCTCCTGCGTGGCATCTGGATCGCCGAGGAACGCCCAGCCTGGCTGACCCTTGGCACCGGCCTCGCGGCGTGGGCCGCCGGGACGATCCTCTTCTCCGCCAACCCGGCGAGCGTCACCGGCCACGGCTTCCCCACGCTGCCCGACGGCCTTTGGATCGCCTTCTACCCTGCCGCGTTCCTCACGCTCGGCCTCCTCGTCGGCCGGCGCACGCGCCAGTTCTACGCCAGCGTCTGGCTCGACGGCCTCGTCGGCGCGCTGGCCATCAGCGCTCTCGCGGCACAGCTCGTCCTCCCTCCGATTGTCGCCGGCACCGGCGGCGATGCGACCACCGTCGTCGCCGACCTCATCTATCCGCTCGGCGATCTCCTCCTTGCCGCCTTCGTCATCGGCGTCTTCGGCGTCGTCGGCTGGCGCCCCGGGCCCGTCCTCGGCACCGTCGGCATCGGCCTCCTGCTCACCACCATCGCCGACGGCGCCTCGCTTTACGCCTCGGCCACCGGCACCAGCAGCACCACCCTCTTCGACGTACTCTGGCCGGCCTCCGCCGTCGCCCTCGGCTGGGCGGCCTGGCAGCCGACACGCCCGTCGCCCAACGTCAGCCTCGACGGCCGGCGCCTGCTGGTCATGCCGTGGATCTTCGGACTTGCGGCGCTCGCACTGCTCGCCCAGAACATCGTCGGCCCGGCCGTCCACCCGGCCGCGTACGCGCTCGCCGTCGCGACGACGGCAGGCGTGCTGCTGAGGATGAGCCTCACCTTCTCCGAGAACCTGACGCTCGTCGCCCGCAGCCGCGCAGAGGCGCTCACCGACGCGCTGACCGGACTCGGCAACCGGCGCAGCCTGCTGCTCGACGTCGACGACGCCGCCCGCATGGCCGGCCCCCATCAGCGCTACGCCGTCCTGCTCTTCGACCTCAACGGCTTCAAGGGTTACAACGACACCTACGGCCACCCGGCCGGTGACGCGCTGCTCGCGCGCCTCGGCGACCGCCTCGTCGAGACAGTTACCAACAGAGGCCGCGCCTACCGCCTCGGCGGTGACGAGTTCTGCGTCCTGGCCCGCATCGACGACGACACGCCCGACCCGCTGGCCGGCGACGCGATCGCCGCGCTGGCCGAGCACGGCGAGGGCTTCTCGGTCACCACCGCCTGCGGCATCGCCATCCTTCCCGACGAGGCCCAGGACACCAGCGCCGCGCTCGCGCTCGCCGACCAGCGCCTCTATGAGAACAAAGGCCACGGGCGCGCGACCGGTGAGCCCGATGCCACGCGCGAGGTCCTGCTCCAGGTTCTGCGCGAGCGTGAGCCCGACCTCCACGAGCATCTGCACGGCGTGGCAAGTCTGGCGCGCGAGGTCGCGCGCGGCTTCGGTCTCTCGGCCGAGGAGCTCGACACGGTCGTCCGCGCCGCCGAGCTGCACGACGTCGGCAAGGTCGCGGTCCCCGACGCGATCCTGCACAAGCCCGCGCGCCTGGACCCGGCCGAGCGCAAGATCATCGAGCGCCACAGCGAGGTCGGCGAGCGCATCCTCGCCGTCGCCCCCGCGCTGCGGCCCGTCGCTCGGCTCGTGCGTGCGAGCCACGAGCGCTGGGACGGCAAGGGGTACCCCGACGGCTTGACCGGTGAGGAGATCCCACTCGGCGCCCGCATCGTCGCGGTCTGTGACGCGTTTGACGCGATGACGACCAACCGGCCCTATCAGGCGGGGACCGACCCGGAGAGCGCGCTCGAGGAGCTCGTGCGCCATGCCGGGACGCAGTTCGACCCGGCGGTCGTCGCGGTCTTCGCGCGGCTGATCGTCCGGACGCATCGGGTGGCGGCATGAGGCGCGTGCGTCTGCTGTTGGTCGGCGTGGTTGCGCTCCTGGCCTTCGTCGCCCCCGCGTGCGCGGCAGCGGCGGCCTTGACGCCCACGATCACCGAGCACGCGCTCGCTGTGTCGAGCCATCCTGTAGGACTTGAGCCGAGCGCCGACGGGACGCTCTGGATCACCCAGTGGTCCAACAGCGCCATCGGCCGGATGACGCTCGCCGGCGTGACCACGCCCTACACCTTGCCGACGCCCGACGCGCAAGCCACGGCGATCACCACCGGGCCGGACGGCAACCTCTGGGCGGCCGAGAGCCAGGGCAACGCGATCGCCCGCATCACCCCCACCGGCACGGCGACCGAGTTCCCGCTGCCGACCGCGGGCTCGGCGCCCGCGAGCATCGTCACCGGTCCCGATGGGCAATTGTGGTTCACCGAAAGCGCGGGCGCGCGGATCGGCCACATGAAGCCGCCGGCCGGTGCGATCTCCGAGATCACGCTGGCCAGCGGCGCGCAGCCGCAGGGGATCGACGTTGGTGCGGATGGCAACCTCTGGGTGGCACTCGCCGGAGCGGGAGCGAACGCGATCGCGCGGGTGACGCCGGCGGGCACCGTGACGTCGTTCCCTGTCCCAACTGCTGCGGCCAGCCCGTATGCCGTCGCCGCCGGGCCCGACGGCAACGTCTGGTTCACCGAGCGCAGCGCCGGGCGGATCGGGCGGATCACGCCGAGCGGGACGATCACCGAGTTCTTATTGCCGTCGGCCTCGAGCGGGCCGGTGACGATCGCCGCGGGGCCCGACGGCGCGCTCTGGTTCGCCGAGACGGGCGGCAACGCGGTCGGGCGGATCACGGTGGCGGGCGCGGTTGAGGAGTACCCGCTGACGAGCGCGGGCGCCCAACCCGGTGTGATTGCTTTGGGCCCGGACGGCAACCTCTGGTTGACCGAGTCGGGGCGCGACGCCGTGGCTCGGATTACCACCCCGCCGGCGATCGGGACGGCTACGGCTTCCGCGAAGGGCGCCGATCAGATTGATCTGAGCGTCGCGATCGGCGCGCATGCGCAGCAGACGACCGTGAGCGTCGAGTATGGACCGACGGCGGCCTACGGGTCGACCACGCCCGTGCGGGTCTTCAACCCGGTGGGGAACGCGCCGGTCGGCGAGAGCTGGTCGATCACCGGGCTCGACGGCGGCGTCGCGTACCACCTGCGGGTAGTCGCCTCCAACGCCACGGGGATCGTGCGCGGGCCGGACGTCGTGGTGACGACGGCGCCCGGGCCGACCGTGGTTAGCGGGACCCCGCTGGCGAAGTCTCCGGGCACCGGCGCGGCCCCATCGATCCTCAAGAGCCCGCTGAAGGCGCCGGTGCTCGGCGGCGCGCGGAAGATGCCGGCGGCGACGCTGGTCGGGACTGCTGTGGTGCGCGTGGCTGGTGGTCGGGCGCCGATGACGGTGCGCTGCCCTGGTAGCGCGGTGGACGGGTGCCGCGGGACGATCGTGCTCCGCGCGGTGCCGAAGGGGTCGTCTGGCAAGACCAAGGCCACCGCCCGCGCGTCGCGCTGCGCCCGCGGCTGCCGCCCGCTGGGCCAGGCCAAGTTCAAGGTCAAGGGCGGCAAGCGCGGGCGCGTGTCGGTGAAGCTATCGGCTGCGGGCCGGAGCGCCGTGGCGCACGGGGCGCGCGTGAAGGCGCGCGCGACCGTGACGACCGTGATCGACGGCAAGTCGATGGTGACGACGCGCACCGTCACGCTGCGCTCGCGGTAGCCGGCACGCCGGTACGCTGGCGGAATGGAGCAGACGGACGCAGGGGATCTCGTGAAGGTCGCCGTGGGCAATCGGGAGATCGACGGCATCGTCTTCGACGCCACGGGTGGTGCCAAGGTCGTCGTCGCGGTCGTCGACCGCGAGCGCGGCCCGGTGATGCGCACCGTCGAGTTGAAAGCCTTGACCGAGCGCGGTGAGGCGGGGCCGGATGACCGGGCACTGCAGATGCTGATCCGGCGGACGCCGTCTGGCGTCCGAGGCGCGGCGCGTGGTGGCGCGGGCCCGAGTGGCGCGCGGGCGGGGCACAAGCGCGCGTCGATGCATCGCACGACGGGGAAGTAGGCTCGCCCGGCTGGATCCAGCAGCATCAGCGCAAGCTTCTTTAGACGTCACGGACGCCGCTCCACGCCCCGAGTTGGATTCGAACCAACGACCTGCGGATTAGAAGTCCGCCGCTCTATCCAGCTGAGCTATCGGGGCAGGCAGACATGAATCTTGCCAGGTCCCGAGCCGTGCCGGCAGGGCTTCCGCCCGAGGTGGCTGACGCTCCTTGAGCATCCATCGCGCCGTCCGCCGCCAGGCAGGAGATCCACCAACCTCAGCGCGTCATCTCCGACTTGTTGCTTGCGCAGTGGTCGAGGCCGCCCCACGCGGCGGCCTCGACCCTCTCTCTGACGCCAACGGGCCCGGTCCTTCAGGATCAGACCAACACCAGTGGTTACTAGTCCCTCATAGTCAGGTTGAGGTTAGTGCTGGCCAGAGTCCCGGTGACCGTCAGAGCGGAGTTCGGAGCGCCCGGGATGCCGTGCGCCACCGTACCCACCGCATTCGTGTACGTGACCTCGCGGCCCGCGTTGCTCCAGCTACCGTTCTCCAGACTGCCAGTCACCCTGGCAGAGATCGGGGTCGGACACGCCGTCCCGTTGCCCGGAGTGTTCTCGAACGTAACGGTCACGTGGACGTTGTGGATAGTCAGTTGGCAGTCGTGGTGTTAGTGATAGTCCACGGCAACGTACCAGCCGTCGGAGCGGCAGTTGCAGTGCAGTTGACGGCCAGAGCAGCGGCTTGACGGTGCATCAGCTACAAGTCCGCCGGGAATCATTGGTTAGATGTGCACCAGCGTCGGTAAGCATCGTCCACGTCAGCAGATTAGCGGCCCTGACGCCTCGAGCGCCATCGCGGCCGAACGGACGACCGGCGATGCAGCGACAGCGTGCCCACCGACGCCGGCCCATACGAGCCGCCCGGTCGACATATCCAGCTGAACCGTCGGGCCGGAGACCTCATCTCCTTTTTGACAAGGTCTCATATAAAGCGCCTGGCAGGCTCGAGCGAGAACATCGGGACAGTGATCCGTTCGCACCAGCACCGGCTTACGTGAGCGACGGCCTTGCGGAGGCGTCGAGGCCGCCGACCACGGCGGCCTCGACGCTCACTGATACCGATAGGTCAGGTCACAAGCTACGGCCAGCGACCAAGTGCTCCTAGTCGCGCATAGTCACATTGAGGTTAGTGCTGGCCAGAGTCCCGGTGACCGTCGCAGCCGAGTTTGGAGCGCCCGGAATGCCGTGCGCCACCAAGCCCGGCGCGTTCGTGTACGTGACCTCGCGACCCGCGTTGCTCCAGCTTCCGTTCTCCAAGTTGCCAGTCACCCTGGAAGTGATCGGGGTGGCGCACGCCGTCGCATTACCCGGAGTGTTCTCGAAGTGAAGGGTCAGGTCGACGTTGTGGATAGTGATATTGGTAGTCGTGGTGTTAGTGATAGTCCACGGCAGCGACGCCGCCGTCGGAGCGGCAGTCAAAGTGCAGTTGACAGACAGCCCCGTTCCCATGCAGTTCAGGAACCCCGCGCTAGTGACAATCGCATCCGAAGAGCTCCTGATGTCAACATCGAACGTCGCGACCGCACACGTCGAGCCGGCACCGGCCGCCGTGGTGAACGAGAGACGGTTGGCGGCATTGGACGAATCAAGGACCGTAGTCGCCGGGAACGCCCCACCCGGATCGACAAACCAGCTGGCTGCCGACGCCACCCCCGGCAACGCAAACGCACACACCGACAGAACCCCGACAAAAGGTAAAACGCTCTTCTTCGAGAACCTCTTCATCATAAAACTCCTTGTGAGTCCCGGCGGCAACGCCGGGATAAATGGCTCGGTCCCTCCAGCGCCAGCCTTTACTGAGCGACGCGCCTCAGGACCGCACTTGACAAACGGTCTGCCACCGCCACGATCCCGCGACAACAACAGACCAACCAACGCGCTCGAAAACTCGAGCACGACTCCTTCCCCTCAAACACAGACGTCAGCGACACAACACCGATCGATCCCAACCAGACCAACAATCGGCCACAACCAGTAATACGCACCAATCCCGACACTGTCAACCGTCTCAAATCACTGTCATATGAGACGGAGAGACGAATATGGATCGCGCAGAACACAAAACCCCTGCAAGCGCCCGGCACCGAGCGCGCCACCAGTCTGTGGCCGCAATCGCTCAGTACCTGTGCCCGCTGGCACAACGGGCGTCACCCAAAATTCCGGACCCGGTCCGTGGGCGGCCAGGGGTGCCACCGCATCAGTTGCCCAGGCTCTACCGGTCGCAGTGCCGGTCTCCTGGAGTTCCCCCGGCTTGGTGGACGCCTTGATCTACCCCTGAAATCGTGGAGTCGGGTTTCTGAGATCAGCCGACGTTGATGGGGTGTTGGTGTAGGTCTTCGAATTCGGTCGGGGTCAGCATATTCAGCGAGCTATGCCGGCGCCGGGTGTTGTGGAATAACTCGATGTAGTCGTGGATAGCGGTCGCGAGCTCGATCCTGGTCTTCCAGCTCTGGCGATTGAGCAGTTCGACCTGCATCCGGTCCCAGAACGACTCGACCATTGCGTTGTCGTAGGGGCTCCCGACGGCTCCCATCGATGGGGCCAGCCCGGCGTCGCGGACGTTCTGACTGAAGGCCCAGGACGTAAATTGGACACCGCGGTCGGAATGTATGACGAGGCCGTCGTTGCCGTTGCGCCGGCGGATGGCCATGCCGAGCGCGTTGAGGACTAGCGTGGTGGTCTGGGTGCTGTCGATCGACCAGCCGACGACGAACCGCGAGAACGCGTCAAGCACGACGCAGCAGTAGATCTTGCCCTCGCGGGTGGGATGCTCGGTGATGTCGGTCATCCACAGCAGATCGGGGCGATCGCGGGCGAAGTCGCGACGCACGAGATCCAGCGATGTGACCTTGGCGATCCTCGAGCCCCTCGGTAGCCGGCGGGTCGGCAGGCCTTTGATACCCAACTCGCGCATGATCAACTGCACGGCGTTGCGCCCCTGGAGTTCCCCCGGTTTGGTGGACGCCTGATGGCTGAGTTTGCTCAGCCCGAGAGGATGTCTGTTGATGCCGAAGATCCCGCCGTATTCCGAGGCGTTTAAGCGCGAGGCGGTGGAGTTGTTGCGCAGCAGCGGCCGGCCC
>NZ_DASYJG010000006.1:0-53355 GCF_035996765.1 Baekduia sp. | reverse complement strand
GGGCATGCCGATCCGCTGGCTGGCGACCGCCGGCGGCGCCGGGGCCGGCCTCGTGTTGATGTACGCCATGACCGCGTCCTACCGGCGCGACCGGCTGATGACGTTCCTGGACCCATGGGCCCACGCTGGCAACGAGGGCTTCCAGTCGGTCCAGGGCCAGATCGCGATCGGCTCCGGCGGCCTGTTCGGCCGCGGGCTCGGCGAGTCGCTGCAGAAGAACCTGTTCTTGCCCGAGGCCCACACGGACTTCATCCTGGCCATCGTCGGGGAGGAGCTCGGCGTCGTCGGGATCTGCGGGATCCTGTTCCTGTACGCGTTGGTCGCCTACGCCGGCCTGCGGGTCGCCAAGAACGCCCGCGGCACCTACGCCAAGCTGCTGGCCGCCGGCATCACGTCGCTCTTCTTGAGCCAGGCGATGCTCAACGTCTTCACGGTCCTCGGCCTGGCGCCGCTGACCGGCGTGCCGCTGCCGTTCATCTCCTACGGGTCGACCAACCTCATCGTGTTGCTCGTCGGGATGGGCGTCCTGCTGAACGTCGCGGGCGGCGGGAACGTCAAGCTGCGCGTCGTCCCCGATGTGGCAGGGTCCCGGAGGAATGGCACCAACGATTCTGATCGCGGCCGGCGGGACAGCCGGACACGTGGTTCCAGCGCTGGCAGTCGCCGACGCGCTGCAGGCTGAGGCCGGTGCACGCGTCGTCTTCGTCGGCGGCGAACGGGCTGAGAAGACGTTGGTTCCCGAGGCCGGCTACGAGCTGCGCCACATCGCGGTGCAAGGCCTGTCGCGGACCAACCCGCTGAAGGCCGCGCGCGGTGCGGTGCTGGCGGCGACCGCGATGCGCACCGCGCAGAAGATCATCCGCGACGTGCGCCCGGACGCCGTGATGGGCGGCGGGGGATACGTCGCCGGACCGGTCGGCGCGGCGGCCGCGGCGGGTCGCATCCCGCTCGTGCTGACCGAGGCCGACAGCCATCTCGGCCTGACCAACCGGCTGCTCGCGCGGTTCGCGCGCCGCGTCTGCCTGGCGTTTCCGTTGGAGGGGCGGGTGGGGGAGAAGTACCGCGTGACGGGGCGGCCGGTGCCGACGGCGGTGACGGACCGCGAGGCCGCGCGCGCGCGCTTCGGCCTGGGCGCGACCGACACTTGCGTGCTGGTCTTCGGCGGCTCCTTGGGCGCGCGGTCGATCAACGAGGCGGCGGTCGACGCCTTCCGCGACGCGCCGTTCCGGGTCCTGCACGCCTGCGGGACGCGCGACTACGAGGCGCTGCGTCAGCGGCTGGGGTCGTCGCCGCCCGCGTCCTATGACCTGCGCGAGTACATCACGCCCTTCGGCGACGCGCTCGCGGCGGCCGACCTGACGGTGGCGCGCGCGGGGGGCTCGATCTTCGAGGTCGCTGCCCACGGCCTGCCGGCGATCCTCGTGCCCTATCCGCACGCAGCTGCTGACCACCAGACCGCCAACGCACGCTGGATGGTCGATGCCGGTGCGGCCGTGGTCGTGCCGGACGCGGAGCTGACGGCCCAACGCCTGAACGACGAGGTCCGTGCCCTGCTCGGCGACCCGGCGCGGCTGGCGGCGATGGCGGAGGCCTCCCGCGGCCTGGCACGGCCCGACGCGGCGCGCGACATCGCACGCGAGGTCCTCGCCGCAGCGGAGTCGCGCCGGTGACCGAGGCTCCGTGGGCCGGCCGGAAGATCCACCTCGTCGGGATCGGCGGGGCAGGGATGAGCGGTTGGGCGCGTGTGGCGACGCAGCTCGGCGCGACGGTCAGCGGCTCGGATCGCGCGGAGTCGCCGGCGCTGGACAAGCTCCGGGCGCTCGGTGTCACGGTCTTCGTCGGCCACGACGCCGCCAACGTGCCCGACGGCGCCGACGTCTTCGTCTCGACCGCGATCGCCGCCGACAACCCGGAGCGGGTCGCGCGCGCGCTCCCGCGGGCCGAGCTGCTGCGCGAGCTCACCCAGCGCAAGCGCGTGATCGCGGTCGCCGGTGCCCACGGCAAGACGACGACGACGTCGATGGTCGCGCACGCGCTGCTGGGCGCCGGTGCGCAGCCGGGCTACTTGATCGGCGGCGCGCTGCGGACGACCGGTGAGAACGCGGATTGGGGCGCGGGGGAGTGGCTCGTGGTCGAGGCCGACGAGTCCGACCGCTCGATGCTCGCGCTCGACGTCGACGTGGCGGTCGTGCTGAACATCGAGCTCGACCACCACGCGACCTATGGGTCGCTGACGCAGCTCAACGAGGTCTTCGACAGCTTCCGCGCCGCGGCGCCGGCGCGCGTCGTCGCGCCCGAGCTGGCGCGCGACGGCGACACCGCCTTCGCTCCCGAGGACCTCGTCCTGGAGCCGGGCGGCTCGCGCTTCACGTGGCGCGGCCACGAGATCGTCCTGCAGGTCCCCGGCGCCCACAACGCGCGCAACGCCGCCGCGGCGTTGGAGGCGATCCGCGTCGCGGATGCGGCGGATCTCGACGCTGTCGTCGCCGCGCTGGCGACCTTTGCCGGTGCCGGGCGCCGATTCGAGCGGCTGGGGGAGACCGCGCGCGGCGCGCTCGTCGTCGACGACTACGCCCACCACCCGACCGAGGTCGCGGCGACGATCGCGGCGGCGCGGTCGCTGGAGCCGCGGCGGCTGATCGCGGTCTTCCAGCCGCATCTGTTCAGCCGGACGCAAGAGCTCCACCGCGAGTTCGGTGCCGCGCTCGCGCAAGCCGACGTGGCCGTCGCGCTGGACGTCTACCCGGCCCGCGAGCGCGCCGAGGATTTCCCTGGCGTATCGGGCAAGCTGATCGCCGAGGCCGCCGCCGACGCGGCCGGCGGGCGCACGGTCTACTGGCTGCCGACGTTCGACGAGGCATCAGCCGTCCTGGGACCGCGGCTGCGCGCCGGCGATCTTGTGCTCGTCATGGGCGCGGGCGACGTCGACTCCCTGGGTCGCGCGCTGGTGCGCTGAGGCAGCGCGGGTCCACGCACGCCGACACCGGGCGACAACCCATGCAGGTAACCGCCGCGCCGCGGCGAACCTCCCACCCGGATGCACCGCGCCGCCGCCATGCCGCGGGTCCGCAGCGTTCCGCGACTGCCGCGGACCGCCGTCTGGGCCCTTGCCCTGATCGCCCTGCTGATCGCAGGGTTCCTGTGGTTCCGCGACTCCCAGCTCGTCGCGGTCAAGCACGTCACGGTCACCGGCCTCTCCGGACCCGAGACCGGACGCGTCACCGCGCAGCTCGAAAACGCCGCTCGCGACATGACGACGCTGCATGTGCGGACCGACCAGCTGCGCTCGGTCGTCGAGCCGTATCCGGTCGTCAAAGACCTCAAGGTCGCCTCCGACTTCCCGCATGGCCTGAAGATCACGATCATCGAGAACACACCCGTCGCGGTGGTCGTGGCCGGCGGCGAGAAGACGCCGGTCGCAGGGGACGGACGCCTGCTGCGAGGCGCGGAGCAGCGCCAACTTCCGACGGTCCCGGTCAACGTGGTCCCCGGTGGCGACCACGTCATCGATCCGGTCGCACGCCAGGCCATCGCCGCCCTCGCGGCGGCTCCGCCGGCGCTTCGCGACCGCGTCCTGCGCGCCTCCTCGACCAAGCAGGGCGGCCTCACGCTCGTCCTCCAAGACGGTCCGGACCTGCGCTTCGGCGGCGCCGATCGGCTCGCCGCCAAGTGGGCAGCCGCCTCGGCCGTGCTGGCCGACAAGGGCTCCGCCGGCGCCACCTACCTTGATCTCCGCTACCCCGAGCGCCCTGCCGCCGGGGGGCTGGAGGACCCCACTTTGCAGCGCGATCCGGACGCGGTCAACGCCGCCGATCCGGCGCAGACGACCACGTCGGCGGTGCCGGCGGCGGGCACCACCCCATAGCCAACCTCAACCTCAGCTTGAGCCTACGGAACACCGTAAGTCTCAAGGGCAACTACAGACTTCCGCAAACTGCAAGCAAGATTGCGCTCTAGACTTGGCGTTGACACCCAAGAATGCCGATGCGTACGGTGCATCGGTCGGGAGTGGCGCACAAGCGCCAGGAACTCTCGACGCTACCTAGAGGGTCGGACAGGAACTTCAAGCACATGGAAAGCGGCAGCTACCTCGCGGTCATCAAGGTCGTCGGCGTCGGCGGCGGTGGGACCAATGCGGTCAATCGCATGGTCGACGCCGGTCTGCGCGGCGTCGAGTTCGTGGCCGCGAACACCGACGCGCAGGCGCTCGCAATGTGCGACGCCGACATCAAGCTCAACATCGGCCACGAGCTCACCAAGGGGCTCGGGGCGGGTGCGAACCCCGACGTCGGCTTCGGCGCGGCGGCCGAGTCGCGCGACGACATCAAGGAGGCGCTGAAGGGCGCCGACATGGTCTTCGTCACGGCCGGCGAGGGTGGCGGCACCGGCACCGGTGCGGCCCCCGTCATCGCCGAGATCGCCAAGAACGAGATCGGCGCCCTCACCGTGGGCGTCGTCACCAAGCCGTTCGAGTTCGAGGGCACGCAGCGCATGCGCCAGGCCGAGGAAGGCGTCCAGCGCCTCCGCGACGTGGTCGACACGCTGATCGTGATCCCGAACGAGAAGCTGCTGGCGCTCGTCGAGCGGCGCACGACGATCCTCGAGGCGTTCAAAGAGGCTGACAACGTCCTCCGTCAGGGCGTCCAGGGCATCACAGATCTGATCACGATCCCGGGCCTCATCAACCTCGACTTCGCCGACGTCCGCACGATCATGGCCGACGCCGGATCCGCGCTCATGGGCATCGGCCAGTCCGGTGGCGAGACCCGCGCGGCCGACGCCGCCAAGGTCGCGATCTCCAGCCCGCTGCTGGAGCAGTCGGTCGAGGGCGCCACGGGCATCCTGCTCAACATCACGGGCGGCCCGGACATCGGGCTGTTCGAGATCAACGAGGCGGCCGAGATCGTCCAGGGCGCGGCCGACGCGAACGCCAACATCATCTTCGGCTCGGTCATCGACGAGTCGCTGGGCGACGAGGTCCGCGTCACGGTCATCGCCACGGGCTTTGATCACGGTCGCGCGCGGCCGCGTCAGGCCCGCGAGGAGACGCGCGACAGCGCGCGTCGTCGTGATCGCTCACCGCGGGTCGAGCGCGAATCGCTCGAGATCCGCGACGACGAGATCGACATCCCGCCGTTCCTGCGGTAGCTCGCCGAACGGTCCGCAAGCGGACGCACTGAAGGTCGACAAGAGGTCTGACCACGACGGAGGACCAGGTTCCGGGTCCTCCGTCGGACGCAAAATCCCAAGAACCGGGGATGGCGCCGAACACCGGAAGTGACGACAATGTGTGCAGAACGCCCGTTCTGGCTTCGTCACCCCGCAAGGACGCACGCAATGCAAGACATGACAACGGATGAGCTCGCGGAGCTGCTGGCCCAGCTTGAGTTGAGCACCGAGGAGTCGCGCGACGAGCTTCTCACAGACTTCCTCGTCCGTCCGTACCCCACGAAGAGCACGCAGGACAACTGACGCGCCTCCTCTCGGTCGTGAAAGCGCCGATGCGGCGCGTCGTCCTGCCGGCCCACAGCTGGCCACAGCACTGATCGGAGCGACGATGCCTGGGATCTTCCTCAACCACGATGGTCGGCTGGTGCAGCTGACCGAGGCGCCATACAAGACCGAGGCGGTGCTGCAGGAGCTGATCGCCCAGCACCCGAAGACGCTCGCGGGCGACGAGGGCGGGTCGCTGCTGCTCGTCCGTCGCGAGGCGTCGGTCTATGACGATCAGGACGTCGCCTCCCACGGTGTGGTGGACCACCTGTTCCTCGACGCCGATGGCGTCCCGGTGCTCGTGGAGGTCAAGCGCTCGACCGACACGAGGATCCGCCGGGAGGTCGTGGGCCAGATGCTCGACTACGCCACCGGGGCCGCGAACTGGACGGTCGAGCAGCTCAAGGAGTGGCTCACGGCGCGCTGCGTCGCCGAAGGGCTGGACGATGTCGAAGAGATCGGCAGGCTCACCAGCGATCCTGAGGGCTTCTGGCAGCGCGTCCGCGAGAACCTCCACGGCCGCCACCTGCGCCTGATCTTCGTCGCCGACGCCATTCCCGCCAGGCTGCGCGCGACCGTTGAGTTTCTCAACGAGCAGCTCACCGACTGCGAGGTGCTGGCCATCGAGGTCAAGCAGTACCTCGACCCGGACGGCAACCAGACGATCGTGGTGCCGACGGTGCTGGGCAACACCGAGAAGGCAAAGGTGACCAAGGGCACGCGCAAGGTCCGCCGCTGGGACCGGCTGTCGTTCCTGGAAGAGCTCGCGTCCAAGCAGCCCGCCGGGATCGTGGCCGCGGTCAACGACATCCTCGACTGGGCAGATCAGCAACCCGGCCTGGCGTGGCGCTTCGGCCACGGTGGGACCGACGGCTCGATCCAGTTCGGCATCCAGAACGGCGAGCTGCGCGCCTTCCCGCTCGTGCTCTACAGCAGCGGCTGGCTGGAGCTGCCGTTCGTCCGCATGGCCGACTACGCGCCGTTCTCCAGCCAGGCGCTGCGCCAGGGCTACGTCGACCGGGTCGCGGCCATCGAGGGCTTCGACCTTCCGCCCGATGCCGCCGGCAAGCGGCCGAACCTGGCGCTCGACGTGCTGGTGAACCCGGCTTCGCGCCGGCAGTTCCTCGATTCGGTCGGGTGGGCGCTCGAGCAGTGCGAGCCGCTCCCCGCCGCTGGGCCGCTGGGCGAAGACAACTAGGACGCAGCAGCGACCGCCGAGCCGCGACGCGCAGCGTCCAGCGACTCGAGCGTACGCGTGACCGACTCGGGCAGCGTGCGGCCCGGAAGGCCGACGCCGGCGAAAACTTCGTCGACGAGGGAGCTGAGCGTTGTCGTCTCACAACGGCGTGCGCGTGCCGTGGCGGCGACGAGCACAGGGCAGTCGTCACAGCGCGGGCAAGAGCGGCAGCAGCGCGTCGTCGGAGACATCAGCACGCCAAGCGTAGCAAGCTTCGTAGGGCGCCCTAAGCTTTCGTAGGAGTCCCTAATACGCTGGACGGCGGTGGAGTGCGATGGTGCCGCGTTGTAGGGTCGCGGCATGCCTTCCGAGCGCTTCGTCGACGCCCTCAACTCCCAGGTCTCGCGGGAGTTCGCCGCGGCCCATCAGTACACGGCCATCGGCGCCTACTACGCCGGCGAGACCTACCCGCAGCTCGCCGCGTTCTTCTACAAGCAGGCCGAGGAAGAGCGGGAGCACGCGCTCAAGATGGTCAACTACCTGTTGGACACCAACTCGCCCGTGAACTTCACCGGGGTCGACGCGCCGCGCACCAACTTCGAGGACCACGTCGCCCCGATCCGGCTCGCGCTGGACCAGGAGAAGTCGGTCACCGTGGCGATCAGCGAGCTCTTCGAGGTCGCCCGCGAGACCACGGACTACCGCAGCGAGCAGTTCCTGGACTGGTTTTTGGAAGAGCAGACCGAGGAGGAGTCCTCGATGTCGGATCTGCTCGCGGTCGCCGAGCGGACCGCCAGCGTGCCGATGCTGCTCGAGGAGTACCTCGCCCGCGAGACGCCGGGCGACCACAAGGACTGAGGGGCCGGGCGGGGCGGGGTCCGCGCGGCGCGCTGCTAGCCTCGCCGCGTGGCCGCCGCTTCCGCCGATACCGCGCTCAAGCGCACCCCGCTCTACGACAAGCACGTCGCCGCCGGGGCCAAGCTCGTCCCGTTCGCGGGGTGGGAGATGCCCGTCCAGTACGGCGACGGCGTGAAGGCCGAGCACCTCGCCACGCGCGCGACCGCCGGCGTCTTCGACGTCTCTCATATGGGCGAGATCGCCACGTCGGGTCCGGAGGCCGAGGCGTTCTTGCAGCACATCCTCAGCAACGACATCACCAAGCTGCAGACCGGCGGCGCCCAGTACTCGGTGCTCTGCCGCGAGGACGGCGGCGTCCTTGACGACCTCTTCACCTACCGCCTCGGCGCCGACTCGTTCTTGACGGTCACCAACGCGTCCAACCACGACAAGGACCTCGCGTGGTTCCTCAAGCAGGCCGAGGCCTTCGACGTGACGGTGACCGACGCCCACGACCAGTACGCGATGCTCGCCGTGCAGGGCCCGCAGGCGCGCGAGATCGTCCAGGCATTGGCCGACGGCCCCCTGCCCGATCGCTTCACCTGCCGCCACCGCCTGCTGCGCGGTCAGCGGGTCCTGGTCTGCGGCACCGGCTACACCGGCGAGGACGGCGTCGAGCTGCTGATCGCGCCCGCCGATGCGCCGATGATCTGGGACGAGGTCGTCCGCCGCGGCGCCGTGCCCGCCGGCCTTGCCGCCCGCGACACGCTGCGCCTGGAGGTCAACTACCACCTCTACGGCAACGACCTGATGGAGGAGCGCGGGCCGATCGAGGCCGGCCTCGGCTGGGCGTGCAAGGAGGAGACGGGCTTCATCGGGTCTGACGCGGTGCGCGCCGTCCGCGAGGCCGGACCCTCCGAACAGCTCATCGCCTTCACGATGGCCTCCGGCATCGCCCGCCAGGGCAATCCGGTCGTCGGTGGCGGCGAGGTGACGTCGGGCACGATGTCGCCCTCGCTGGAGATCGGGATCGGCATGGCCTACGTACCCGCGGCGATGGCCGCCGAAGGCACCGAGATCCAGATCGACGTCCGCGGCAAGCAGCGCGCCGCGACCGTCGCGAAGAAGCCCCTCTACAAGAAGTAGGCTGCCGCGCCATGGCTGACGCGAGCTACCCCACCGAACTGCTCTACCACCCCGAGCACGACTGGGCCAGGATCGACGACGGCACCGCCGTCTTCGGGATCACCTGGTTTGCCCAGGACGCCCTGGGCGAGGTCGTCTTCTTCGATCCGCCCGAGGTCGGCTCGACGGTCACCGCCGGCGAGTCCTACGCCGAGGTCGAGTCCGTCAAGGCGGTCTCCGATGTCGTCGCGCCGCTGAGCGGCGAGATCATCGAGGTCAACCTCGGCCTCGGCGACACGCCCGAGAACATCAACAACGACCCCTACGGCGACGGCTGGATGGTCAAGGTCAAGCTCTCCGATTCCTCGGAGACCGATGGCCTGCTCGACGCCGGCGCCTACGAGGCGACGCTCTCCTAATTCCCGAAGGACGCTCTTGACGCAGTACACCGCCGTCACCGATGCCGATCTCGCAGAGATGCTCTCCGCGATCGGCGTCAGCTCCGTCCAGGAGCTGTTTGATCGTCAGATCCCCGCCGACGTGCGGCTCGGGCGTGCGCTGGACCTGCCCGCGGGTCTGCCTGAGCAGGAGGTCTACGGGCATCTGCGGGAGCTCGCCCGCAAGAACGTCAGCGCCGAGGACGAGATCACGTTCCTGGGCGCCGGGATGTACGACCACTACGTCCCGGCGGTCATCGACATGTTGTTGGGACGGTCGGAGTTCCTGACGCCCTACACGCCGTATCAGCCTGAGGTTTCCCAGGGGAACTTGCAGGCGATGTTCGAGTACCAGACGGCGATCTCGGAGCTGACGGGGCTGCCGGTGTCAAATGCGTCGGTCTATGAGGGGCCGAGCGCGGTTGCTTCGGCCGGGTATCTCGCGCGGCTGGCCAACGGCAAGCCAAAGTTCGTGGTGTCGCGCGGGCTGCATCCGCACTCGCGCGAGACGCTGGCGACCTACGCGCACGGCTTCGGCGCGGAGATCGTCGAGGTGCCGTTGAAGGACGGCGTGACCGATGCGGCCGCGTGGGCCGAGGCGATCGACGGGGAGACCGGCGCGGTCTTCTTCCAGCAGCCGAACTTCCTGGGCGCGGTCGAGGATGCGGCGGCCTTGGCTGCGGCTGCGAAGGACTCGCCGGCCGTGGTGGTTGGGCAGTACGATCCGATTCCGCTGGGCGTCTTGAAGCCACCCGGCGAGTGCGGGGTGGACGTCTGTGTCGGCGAGGGCCAGACGCTCGGCAACCGCCTGGACTTCGGCGGCCCGTCGTTCGGCTTCTTCGCCGCGACCGAGGCGTACTTGCGACGGATGCCGGGGCGGATCGCGGGGGAGACCGTCGACGCCGACGGCCGCCGCGGCTTTGTCTTGACGCTGCAGACGCGCGAGCAGCACATCCGCCGCGAGAAGGCCACGTCGAACATCTGCACGGCACAGGCTTTGAATGCGCTGGCGGGCGTCGTGTACCTGACGTGGCTGGGCAAGCAGGGGCTCGTCGAGCTGGGCGAGCTGCTGCTGCAGCGCACGCACTACGCGCGCGAGCAGTTGGTGGCCTTGGACGGCGTGACCGCCCTGCACGAGCAGCCGGTCGTCCGCGAGTTCGCCTTGTCCTTGGGAGGCGCCGACGTCGGCGCGGTGATCCGCCGCTGCCAGGACGCGGGCGTCAACCCCGGCTACGCGCTGGGCCGCGACTACGACGAGTTCCCGGATGGGTTGTTGGTGGCCTTGACCGAGCAGCGCTCGAAGGCGGATATCGACACGCTGGTCGAGGTGCTTGGTACTGCCGTTGCCGCAGAGCGCTCTGCGGCCGTGGGGGCGTCGGCATGACGACCTTCAACGACAACAAGCTCCACGGCGATCCGGGGATCGAGGCGCGGGTGGGTGGGCCTCATCACGAGATTCCAGTGTCGAGTGAAGGTGCAACACCGATGCAGCGCGACCGTGCAACGACGATCTTCGAGAAGGGCGCCGCGGGGCGCCGGGCCTTTGTGGCGCCCGCGCTGGACGTGCCCGAGGTCGAGGCCACCAAGTTGCTGCCCCCGGCCTTCCGCCGCGACGCGGCCGCGCGGCTGCCGGAGGTGAGCGAACCCGAGCTGGTGCGCCACTACGTCAAGCTCTCGCGTCGCAACTTCGATCTCGACACGGGCTTTTACCCGCTCGGATCCTGCACGATGAAGCACAACCCGCGGTTGCATGAGCGGGTCGCTTCGCTGCCGGGCCACGCCCGGCTGCATCCGCTGCAGGCGCCGGAGCGCTCGCAGGGCGCGCTGGAGTTGATGCACAACCTCGAGCGCGCGCTGGGCGAGGTCTCCGGCCTGCCGCACGTCTCGCTGCAGCCGAGCGCCGGGTCGCACGGCGAGCTTGCGGGCGTCCTGCTGACGCGGGCGTTCCACGAGGACCGCGGGCAGGTCCGGACGAAGGTCCTGACGCCTGACACCGCCCACGGGACCAACCCGGCGACGGTGACGATGGCGGGCATGACGGTGGTCAAGGTCGGCACGAACCCCGACGGCGGCGTCGACCTCGACGACCTGCGGGCCAAGGCCGACGACACGGTCGCCTGCCTGATGCTGACCAACCCCAACACCTTGGGGATCTTCGACCCCAACATCACCGAGATCGCCAAGATCGTCCACGACGTGGGGGCGACGCTCTACTACGACGGCGCGAACCTGAACGCCATTATGGGCAAGGCGCGCCCGGGCGACATGGGCTTCGACATCGTGCACTTCAACCTGCACAAGTCCTTCACGCAGCCGCACGGCGGCGGCGGCCCGGGCTCGGGGCCGATCGCGGTGAGCGAGCGGATGAAGCCCTACCTGATGAACCCGCGGATCGTGCGCGGCGATGACGGGGTCTTCAACCTCGACGACCACGGCTACGAGAAGTCCATCGGTCGCCTGCGCGGGTTCCAGGGCAACTACGGGTGCTTCGTGCGCTCCTACGCCTACATCTGCTCGCTGGGCGGCGAGGGGCTGACGGACGCGTCGGAGACCGCGGTGTTGAACGCCAACTACCTGCTGGCGAAGTTGACCGAGCACGGCGTGGCCGACAAGCTGCCGCTGGCGTTCGGCGACGGCTGCATGCACGAGTTCGTCCTGTCCGGGGCGCCGATGAAGAAGGACCTCGGCATCAAGACGCTCGACCTCGCCAAGCGGCTGCTCGACCACGGCTACCACCCGCCGACGGTCTACTTCCCGCTGCTCGTCGACGAGGCGCTGCTGGTCGAGCCGACCGAGACCGAGACGCGCGAGACGCTCGACGGCTTCGCCGAGGCGATCGCGAAGATCCTCAAGGAAGCGGACGGCGACCCGCTCATCGCCCAGAACGCGCCCTACACCACGCCCGTGCGCCGCCTCGACGAGGCCCGCGCGGCCAAGACGCCCATCATCCGCCAGCCGCTTTAGCCACCCTCCGGGCCATCGAGGGACGATTCATGGCCGGATAGCGACCATCAGTCGTCCCTCGACGGCTAGGGCGAGGTGCGAGGGCGCTCGAAGCGCGTGACATTGGCGTCGTCGCCGGCCTCGGTCGGCGTCTGGGTGCGCTTCTGGACCACGTTGGCCTCGGCGCAGAGCGTCGTGAAGCCGGTCTGCAGCCAGTCGTTGGCGGCGGCCAGCGCGAGGACGGGGAGGACGACCTGTGCCTCGCGCGGGCGCAGCAGCCGCATCCCGACGAGCCCCAGCGCGCTCCACGAGCCGACACAGCGCGTGCAGCTCAGCAGCTCGCCGACGGCGTAGCGCAGGCGCCGTCCCTTCGGTCGCCGCTCACCGTTCGGCCCCTCCTCTAGGAACGGCTCCCGCACCCACGAGTCGACCTTCTCCTTGGCGATTAGCTTGGCCAGCGCGAACGTGGCGAGTCCCATCACCGGTAGCTCACCCGGCCGGATCGCTTGCGCCTCCTTCGCTCGCGCCGCCACCAACAACGCACCGGTCAGCGCGCCATACCCAGCGCTGAGCGCGGCGTAGTCGATCGGCTTCGTCGGGGTCTTGCTCACGGGATCCACGTTCTCACGCGACTACCCGCCCCGGCCGCTTCATAGACTCCGCCCCGATGCGCATCTTCAGTGGGATCCAGCCCACCGGCCGTAAGCACCTCGGCAATTACATCGGGGCGATCGTGCAGTACGTCGAGGGTCAGCACCGTGCGGCGGCTGCCGGTGACATCGCGATCTTCTGCGTCGTGGACCTCCACGCGATGACGGTGCCGTGGAATCCGGTGGAGATGCGCGAGCGCGTCTATGACACCGCCGCGATCCTGCTCGCCGCTGGCCTCGATCCCGAGCAGTGCATCTTCATCCGCCAGAGCGACATCCCCGAGCACACCGAGCTGGCGTGGCACATGGGCGCCGTCACCGCGCACGGCGACCTCAACCGCATGCACCAGTTCAAGGAGAAGTCGGCACGTCAGCGTGACCTCGTCTCCGCCGACCTCTTCACCTACCCGGTGCTGATGGCCGCCGACGTGCTGGCCTACCGCGCCAACGAGGTCCCGGTCGGCGACGACCAGCGCCAGCACGTCGAGCTGATGCGCGACGTCGCCCAGCGCTTCAACGACCGCTTCGGCGAGATCCTCGTCGTGCCCGAGCTGAAGATCCCGGAGCTCGGCGCGCGGATCATGGACCTCCAGGACCCGACGTCGAAGATGTCGACCACCAGTGGCTCGCCGGAGGGCACGGTTTACGTGCTCGATGACGCCAAGACGGTCGAGAAGAAGTTCAAGCGCGCCGTGACCGACTCCGATGACCCGCCGCGGATCGTGCGCGACCCGAGCAAGCCGGGCGTGTCGAACCTGATCGACATCCTTGCGGCCGCCCGCGGCACGTCGTTTGCCGAAGTCGAGGCGTCGCTAGCTGACGCGCGCGGTTACGGCGACCTGAAGGTGGCCACGGCGGAGGCGGTCAACGCGCTCCTGGACCCCGTGCGCGATCGCTACACCGCGCTGCGGGCCGACGAGGACGTTCTCGAGGCGATCTTCGCCGCGGGCGCCGCCAAGGCGCGCGAGATCACCCGGGACACGCTGGCGGACGTCCGCCAAGCGATCGGCGTCGGCCCGCGGGGCTGAATCTCCGCAGAATGCGGGCAGACTCGGCGAGGGCGTCGGGGCCGGTCGCTACGGTCTTGCCGGTATGAGCACCCTGGTCGCCGAGCTCGAGCTCGACCTCGAGGTCTTCACGGGCCCATTCGACCTCCTGCTGACGCTGGTCCTCCGCGAGGCGGTCGACCTGCTGGAGGTGGACCTGGCCGATGTCGTCCTCTCCTACATCGACGTCCTGGAGTCTCGCGGCGAGCTCGACCTCGAGGTCGCCACCGAGTTCCTGGTGCTCATCGCCGCGCTCCTGGAGCTGAAGTCGCGCCTGATGCTGCCGCGCGAGGACGAAGAGCTGCTGGACTTCGAGCCCGACATCGCCGCCGAGGAGCTGCTGGCCCGGATGCTCGAGGCCAAGCGCTACCGCTCCGCCGCGCTCCACCTGATCGAGAAGCTGCGCGGAGAGGACGGCGTGCGCTTCCGCAGCGCGCCGCTGCCCGAGCACCTGCGGGTGACCGAGGTCGTCGATCTCGAGGGCGTGTACAAGCCGGCCCGTCTCGGCCGCGCGATCGGCAGCATGCTGGCGATGCCGCCGCGGGTGGACATCCGCCATCTGACGATCCCGCGCGTGTCGGTTGCCGACCGCCTGGCGCACCTGCGCCGGCTGCTGCGCTCGGGCTCGCGCACAACCTTCGAAGAGGCGGTCCGGGGCGCCGACCGCGCGACGGTCTGCGTGACCTTGTTCGCGCTGCTGGAGCTCTACAAGCAGGGCGAGGCGACGTGGTGCCAGGACGAGCCGTTTGGCGAGATCGAGATATCGGCCCGTCCACCCGCGGCTGAAGGCTTGGTGCCCGCGGCCGCGGGCGCTGCGGCGTGACGTCGCCGCTTGCCCGCACCGTCGAGGCGCTGCTGTTTCTCTCGGCCGAGCCGGTCACGGAGATGGAGCTGCTCGCCGCCTGTGAGTGTGAGGAGGAAGCGCTGAGCGAGGCGCTGACCGAGCTGGGCGAGGCGTTCGCCCCGGGCCAGCGCGGGTTGGAGCTGCGCGAGCTGGCCGGCGGCTGGACGCTGGCCACGGCGGCCGACACCGAGCAGGCCGCGCGGCGGCTGCTCTCCAAGCCGCGGACGCCGCCGCTGTCGCCCGCCCAGGCCGAGACGCTGGCGATCGTCGCCTACCTGCAGCCGGTCTCACGCCCGGAGATCACGCGCATCCGCGGCGTCAGCGCCGACTCAGCCGCCGGCACGCTGCTGGAGCGCGGGCTGATCGAGGAATCCGGCCGCTCGCCCTTCGGCGCCGTGCTTTACCGCACGACCTCGCTCTTCCTCAAGCTCTTCGGGATGGCCTCCCTCGACGACCTGCCCGACATCGAGGAGTGGGATCCGTCGCCCGAGGAAGAGGCCGACCTGCGCGAGCGCCTGCTGCGTGCGGGCGAGGCACGGGCCGGCGCGACGCCGCCCACGCAGGGGTCGGTGGAGGATGAGGTGCCCGAGAGCCCAATCGAGGGCGATGGCGCGGACCCGGCGGCTGCGGGACTGACGCCGGTGGCCGATGCGGAGGCCGAAGAGGCCGAGGCGGAGGTCGTCTTCGACGACGATGAGCCGCCGGTCGAGGACGGTGAGCCGCCGCTCGACGAGGGCGACGAGCCTCCAACTGGCGAGGACGACGCGGCCTAACCTTCTCGGCGCGAGCTCTCATGGCGCTCAGCACGTAGCGGGTCGTGGCGCGGAGCGTGGTTCGTTTGGCACCGAGGGCGAGAAGCCGTGAGGCGGCGCAGCCGTGGCTGGTGTGGCTGGGCTTGCTTCGTGCACACCGGGGGCGTTCGGGCCTGAATCGTCGGCCCGCGTGGTCCGGGTCGAGTTATCGGGTGATGCGCCGGTCAACTCGACCCGCATCTTGGGCCGGAGACGGATGCCACCTGGGCGTTGCATCGCAACGTCTCGGTGCCGACCGTGGCTAGTACCTACCGGGTCGTTCGTAGATAGGTGCTCGCGGAGAGCACTTAGATACGAATGACCCGCGGTCGGCCTTGAAATCGCCCGGCCCCGGGCGCAGGCGGACGACCCCCGGCGCCACGCGGCGCCCGACACGCTCACTCCTCGCTGCCAACGAAACAGGCCGCGCGGCACGACCAGCGCTCGCACTGAGCGCCGCCGACGCGTGCGGCGCCCCGGGCTATCCCTCGCGCTGGCGCAGCAGTGCCGCAAGCGCCGCGTGCCCGCCCTGCGCCGCCCATCCCGAGGCCGGGCCGTCATACAGCGCGTCGCGCAACGTTGGGTCGGCGCCGGCAGCCAACAAGACCTCGACGGCCGCCGTCTGCCCAGCCTGCGCTGCGATGTGCAGCGCGGTGACACCCTCGCCGTGCGTCGGACCGCCGAAGGTCCCGCGGGCGTTCACGTCGGTGCCCAACTCGACCAGCGCAGCGATCGCCGCCACGCGCCCATTGGCCGCCGCCCACGTCAGCGCGGTGCCCCGGTAGACGTCCGCGTCGACCCGCGCGCCCCGCTCCACCAGCAGCGAGAGCGCTTCGACCCGATCGGCGCGCGCGGCCCACGACAGCGCTTCGTCGACGATCTCCTGCGGGTCGTCAGCAGGCGCCCACGCCGGAAAGCCACCATGCGGCCGATAGAAGCCGCGCAGCGCGCCCGCCGCCTCGCTGACGATGCCATCGGCCGACACCATCTCGCCGATCGTCTCCACATCGCCGGTGCCGGCCGAGACGCGCAGGTTGCCCGGGTGGCGCCCGGCCGCGAGCAGCACGTCGTCGACCACCTCGCGATGGCCCCAGAACAGCGCGACGATCAACGGCGTGCCGCCTGCGCCCCGTGCTGACACATCCGCCGGGGCGCCCGCCTCGAGCAGCAGCCGGGCCAAGTCACCGCGGTTGCCGTAGGCGGCCTGATGCAGCGGCGTCCAGCCATGGGCGTTGAGATGGGCGACATCAGCGCCCGCGTCCAACAGCACACGGAGTGTCTCGGCATCCGAGGTCATGTTGATCAACGCGTTGCCGTTGGTCCCGCGCGCCGTCGCCAGCTCGGGGAACTGCCCCAACAACGCCGCAAGATCATCATGTCGACGCTCCTCAAGCGCGCGATAGGCGCGCGCGAACGGCTCGCCGCTCTCGGCCAGCCCCTCGACGTGGCGGCGCAGCGCAGACCAGCTGGCAAAGCCATGGCGTTGCGCGACGACCACGCGCGCGCCCGCCGGCGTCATCTCCACCCGCTCGCCCTCGAACGCCGCGGCAGCGCTCGGCGTCCGGTCCTGCGCCGAGGCGAGCAGTCCGTCGGCGCGCCCCTCGTAGTACTCCATGTCGGTGTGGAAGGCGTGCTCCAGGCCCTCGCCACCGAGGTCGAGCCGCTCGACGTAGGACTGCAACTTGACCCACGTCGGGAAGCCGCGCTCGCGGGCGATGACCAGCAGCGCGCCGGCGTCCTTGAGCGGCTTGGCCGCGTCCGGGCGAAACGGCGCGACGCGCGCCAGCGCCTCCGGATCGCCGCGCCGGTGCGCGCGCTCCAACTCGCGGGCCTCGCGGTGGAGGGCGTCGAGGGTCAGCGCGGGCATCCCGCTCAACCTAGCGAGCCCTGCCCCAGCGGCGTCGAGGGACGACTGATGGTCCGATAGCAACCATCAGTCGTCCCTCGACGCAGCCCGCGCCGCTAGGAGGCCGAGGCCAGGGCCTTGGCGGCCAGCTGCCCGCAGGCGGCGTCGATGTCCTGGCCGCGGGTCAGCCGGACGGTCGCGCCGATCCCGTGCTCTTCGAGCGCGGCCTTGAACGCGCCGATCGCCTCGCGCCCCGAGCCGTCGTAGGTCCCGGTCGGGTTGTAGGGGATCAGGTTGATCTTGTACTTCTTGGGATCGAGCACGTCCGCGAGCTGCACGGCCTGCGTATAGGAGTCGTTGACCCCCTTGAGCATCACGTACTCGATGAAGATCATGCGCTTCTTGACGTCATAGAAGCGATCGCATGCCGCGAGCACCTCCGCCAGCGGATAGCGGTCGTTGACCGGCATGATCTGCGAGCGCAGCGACTCGTCGGCGGCGTGCAACGACAAGGCCAGCCGGATCGGCATGTCGCTCTCGGTCAGCGCCTCGATGCCCGGCTTCCAGCCGACCGTCGAGATCGCCGTGCGCCGATGTGACACGCCGACGTCGGGCAGTCGCCGGCAGGCCTCGAGCACGTTGTCGAGGTTCATCATCGGCTCGCCCATGCCCATGAAGACGACGTGGTCGACCTCCTCGATGCGGCGGAAGTGCAGCGCCTGGTCGAGGATCTCGCTCACCGTCAGGTTGCGCCCGAACTTCATCGTGCCGGTCGCGCAGAAGGTGCAGGTCAGCGGGCAGCCCGACTGCGAGGACAAGCACAACGAACGCCGCCCGTCGCGGTAGCGCATCAGCACGGCCTCGACGGGCCGGCCGTCCTTGCGCGTCGAGAACAAGGCCTTGATCGTGCCGTCCTTGGAATGGGCCTCGTTGGTGACCTCGAGCGTCGAGAACGGCACGCGGTCGGTCAGCTCGGATCGCACCGCCGCCGGCAGGTTGGTCATCGCCTCATACGACGCCGTCCCACGCGCCGTCCACTCCCACACCTGCTTGGCGCGGAAGGGCGGCTGGCCGAGGTTGGTCAGGGTGCTGTCGAGGAGCTCAAGGTCCATGGGGCGGTCCCACAGGCTAGCCCTGCCCGACGGGCAGCTCGGCGAAGGTCACGACGACCTCCCCGAAGGACGCCTGCACGATGGGCGCGCCGCCGGTCCCGAAGTCCGTCGTGCCCGCCTGCTCGAAATCGCCCTCGAGCAGGACGATGGTCGCGCCACCGACCGAGAACACCTCGATGCGCCCCGGCGACGGGTCGATGAGCGTGATCTCGCCGTCGTCGACGCGCAGCAGGTGCCCGGTCACGCTCATCGCGGTGTTCCCGGCGCCTTGCATCGCCAGCATCACGCGCACGCCGAGGTGCTGGGTGAGCCAGCGGATGACGGCGTCGAAGTCGAGCGGCATGCGCTGAAGGATGTCAGCCCACCCACCCCGCTAGCCTCGGCCGCCGATGCGCCTCGCGAAGTACCTCGCCCACGCCGGAGTCGCCTCGCGCCGAGCGGCCGAGGAGATCATCGGCGATGGGCGTGTCACGGTCGACGGGGTCATCGTCACCGACCCCGCGCGCGACACCGATGACAAGCATGCGGTGATGGTCGACGGGCGCGAGGTCGCCATCGGCAGCGCCGTCCAGGAGCGCGCGGTGTGGCTCGTCCACAAGCCGCGCGGCGTCGTCTCGACCGCGAAGGACACCCACGGCCGCCCGACGGTCGTCGCGATGGTCGATGCGCCCGACACGCGGCTCTATCCGGTCGGCCGCCTCGACGCCGACACCACCGGCCTGATCCTGCTGACCGACGATGGCGATCTGGCCAACCGCCTCACCCACCCGCGCTACGAGGTCCCGAAGGTCTACGTCGCCGACGTCGGTCGCGGTGGCATCGCGGTTCCCGAGCACGCGCTGCGCCAACTCAGAGAGGGCGTCGTCCTCGAGGACGGCAAGACCGCGCCGGCCGGCGTGCGCCAGCTCAGGCCCGGCGTCCTGGAGATAACGTTGCGCGAGGGTCGCAAGCGCCAGGTCAAGCGGATGTGCGCGGAGGTCGGCCACCCGGTCGCCAAGCTCAAGCGCGTCGCGTTCGGGCCGCTGCGGCTGGGCGATCTGGCCGAGGGCCGCGTGCGGCGGCTCAGCCCCGCGGAGGTCCAGCGGCTGCGCGACGCAGCGGCACCACCTGGGCGCGCGCCGGGCTGACGACCTGGTCGCGCCCGTGGGCCTTGGCCTGGTTGAGCGCCAGATCGGCGGCCGCGAGCGCCTCGGCGATCGCCTGCTCGCCCGTGCCGACCATCGCGATCCCGCCCGAGGCGGTCGTGCGCACATCGAAGGCCCACGTGCCGACCTTCTGCTCCCGGATGCCGTCGACGGCCCGATCGACCGCGAGCGTCACGCCGTCGGCGTCGGTGTCGGGCAGCAGGATCAGGAAGCCCTCCTCGCCGGCGCGGCCGAGGACATCGCGGTCGCGCAGCAGCGTGCGCAGCCGGTGGGCGACCGACATCAGGACGGCGTCGGCGGCCAGCGGGCCGTGCTCGTCGCCGATCGCCTTGAGACCGTCGACGTCGATGAGCGCCAGGCCCAGCGGTGCGCCCGCGGCGCGGGTGCGGTGCAGATGGTCGGCGGCGACCAGCGTCGCGGCGCGCGTGCGCACGCCGGTCAGCGCGTCGACGGCTCCGGCGCGGGGATCGGCCGCGCCACCGAGGACGCCGAGGCGGCGAACCCCGCCGAGCAGCAGGCTCAGCAGCAGCGTCGACGCCGCGAGATCGAGGACGCCGGAGGCATACCAACCCACCGTGTAGCGGGAGAGCGACGCGAGCGTCAGTGCCGTGCCGGCCAGGACGCAGGCGACGACGACGAGCAGGCGGCGCTCGATCGGGGTGCGGCGCCCACGGCGCGCGACGACGACCAGGGCGAGGAGGCCGAGCCCGAGGACGAGCACGGCGCCGACCAGGCCGCGATCCGAGAGGCGGTCGTCCTTGATCACTGTCGGCAACGAGCTGCCGAGGCCGATCACCAGCCAGGCGAGCCCCGCGACCGTCGCGGTCACGAAGGAGAAGGCGAGCACCAGCGCGCGGCTGCGTCGCGCGGTCGGTCCCGCCAGACGCCGGCGAACGCTCGCCGGGCCACCCCAGAGCGCGGCGGCGAGCCCGAGCGGCAGCCCACCGTGGCCGATCGCCCACAGCCATGCCGGAGCCTGGTCGCCGCCGGCGCCGAGCAGGCCGTCGTGGCTCAGCGCGCCGGGCAGCACGAGCAGGTGGACGGCGGCGAGCAATCCCGCCGCGAGGTAGGCGGCGGCGAGCCCGAGCAACTGCGAGGAGCCGCGACCGAGGAACTGCGTGGCCAGCAGCGCGGCCGTCAGCAGGTCGCAGATCACGACCGCCGCGAGGCTGATCGACAGGAAGGACACCATCGTCACTGCAGTCGGCTGGTATCGCTGCGCGCCGTAGCGGGCTGGACAAACGAGCGAGCACCCTGCCACCTGGCATGATGGCGCGCCGATGCGGCTCTTCGCCCTCAGAGGCGCCACCACTGTTGATCGCAACGGCTCGGACGAGATCCTCGCCGCGACCGAGACGTTGATGCGCGAGATCATGTCGCGCAACGCCCTGGAGCCCGAGGACGTCGTCAGCTGCCTGTTCACGCTCACCGAGGACCTCGATGCGCAGTTCCCCGCCGTCGCGGCCCGCCAGCTGGGCTTCGCCCAGGTTCCGCTGATGTGCGCGCGCGAGGTCCCGGTGCCGGGATCGCTGCCGCGCGTCATCCGCGTGTTGATGCACTACTACGCTGCCGACGATCACGTGGCCAAGCACGTCTACCTCGGCGAGGCGCGCAAGCTGCGGATGGACCTCGAGTCCGCCCAGTAGCCTCCCGGCCCAATGGCCATCGAGTTCTCCGCGGCGGTGAGCCGCATCCCCGTGTACCCCGCGGCCGCCGCCTACGCGCTGCCCGAGGATGTCGCGCTGCTCGCGTCCAACGAGTCGCCCGAGCCGCCGCTGGAGCCGGTCGTGGCTGCGATCGCCGAGATCCTCACCGGCGTCAACCGCTATCCGGATCCGACCAACGCGAAGCTGCGGCGCGCGCTCAGCGACCGCTACGAGGTGCCTGTATCGCGGATCGCGATCGGCAACGGCTCGTGCGACATCCTGCTGGCCGCCGGCGAGGCGCTGCTGGAGCCGGGCGCCGAGTTGGTCTACGCGTGGCCGTCGTTCAGCGTCTACCCGCACCTGGCGGCGGCGACCGGCGCCACGCAGATCCAGGTGCCGCTCAACGAGGCCCAGGAACACGACCTCGACGCGATGCTGGCCGAGATCACCGCTGCGACGCGGCTGGTCGTCGTCTGCAACCCCAACAACCCGACGTCGACGGCGGTCGGGCTGGCCGACATCGCCGAGTTCGTCGCCAAGGTCCCCAAGCACGTCTGCGTGCTGCTCGACGAGGCCTACTGCGAGTACAACACGCTCGACGATCCCGACGCGTCGCTGGATCTCCTCAAGAAGCACCCCAACTTGGTCCTGCTGCGCACCTTCAGCAAGGTGTATGGGTTGTGCGGGCTGCGCGTCGGCTACGCGCTCTGCGGCTCTGACGCGTTCGTCACCGCCGTCAACCAGGTCCGTCAGCCGTTCTTCTGCAACGCGGCGGCGCAGGCTGCCGCCGTCGAGTCGCTCAAGCACGGCGACGCCGTCGCCCAGCGGGTCGAGCGCGCGATCACGGCCCGGCTGGAGATCGAGGACGGCCTCGGTGAGCTCGGCATCGTCCCGGCGGCCTCGCAGGCCAACTTCGCCTGGTTCGACCTGCCGGTCTGGGACGGTCAGGAGCCCGGCGAGGTCGAGGCGGCGATCGTCAAGGGCCTCGGCGAGCGTGGCGTGCTCGTGCGCGCCGGCGCGGCCCTCGGCCGGGCCGGAGCGCTGCGCGTCACCTACGGCACCCCGCAGCAGAACCAGCGCTTCCTGAACGGCCTGCGCGAGCTGCTGCCGTAGCCAGGCGGCACGGGCGGGGGTTCGCAAGTACCCCGTCTTCTGCTTACAATGGTCGCGGTTCATGTCCCGCACGGCTCTCACCAAGCGCACTTCCGACGGCCTCTCGGCCGGCGTGCGCATGGCAGTGGGCAGCGGGACCTCCGCCGCTTGGTATTGGCGATTTAGCTAGGCGCTCGGCCGGCCGTGAGGCCGCGTCCGCATCGGACCCCTCGGGTCGAGCGCCGGAAAGCACCCATGCGTGCACGTGTCGTTCACGTGTGGGCAACGCGCCTCTTTAGACTTCACCCCCAAGCCGCAGAAGGAACCCCAGATGATGATCGTGATGAAGCCGACGGCCACCGAAGACCAGGTGCAGGCCGTGATCGAGCGGATCGAGTCCGTTGGCGCGCAGGCGCACCCCAGCCGTGGCGAGGAGGTCACGGTGATCGGCGCCGTCGGCGACCGCGAGCATGTCGCGCGCCTCGGCCTCGAGGGCCATGACGGGGTCGAGAAGGTCGTCCCGATCCTCAAGCCCTACAAGTTGGCTTCAACGCAGTTCAAGGGCGATGTCCGGACTGTCCTGGAGCTTGGCGGCGCGAAGATCGGCGGCGAGCACTTCGCGCTGATCGCCGGTCCCTGCACCGTCGAGACGCGGGACCAGACGCTCGACACCGCCGACGCGATGCTCGCCGCCGGCGCGACGATGTTCCGCGGCGGCGCCTACAAGCCGCGCACCTCGCCCTACGCCTTCCAGGGGCTGGGTATTGAAGGGCTGCGGCTGCTCGCCGAGGCCAAGGAGCGCACCGGCCTGCCGATCGTCACCGAGCTGATGGACGCGCGCGACATCGAGGCGGTCGCCGAGGTCGCCGACGTCATCCAGATCGGCGCGCGCAACATGCAGAACTACCCGTTGTTGTCAGAGATCGGGCGCAGCGGCATCCCGGTGCTCATCAAGCGCGGGCTGTCGGCGACGCTGGAGGAGCTGATCATGGCCTCCGAGTACGTCCTCAAAGAGGGCAACGAGTCGGTGATCCTCTGCGAGCGCGGCATCCGCACGTTCGAGACCGCGTACCGCTTCACGCTCGACCTCACGGCGATCCCGGTGCTCAAGGAGATGACGCACCTCCCGGTCGTCGTCGACCCCAGCCATGCCGCCGGCCGCCGCGCGCTGGTCGAGCCGCTGTCGCTGGCCGCCGCCGCCGTCGGCGCCGACGGCATCATCGTCGAGACCCACCCCGAGCCTGATGAGGCGATCTGCGACGGGCCGCAGCAGTTGCGCGTCGACGGCTTCAAGGAGTACGCCGCCAAGGTCGAGCAGGCCGCGATGCTTGCCGGCAAGCTGCCGTTCGGCGCGGCCGCGACACAGAACGCCGCGGTTTGAGCGGAAGACCTCGCCTAGCGGCTCGGCTTCCGAGCGACAACTCGCCCAGAGGCTCGCTCTCGCGGCCGACGATCCTTCAGCGTGTCGGCTGATCCGCTGAGGCTGGCCCTGTTGGGCCTCGGCCTGATCGGCGGCTCGGTCGGCCTGGCCGCGCGTGAGCGGCTGGGCGCGCGGGTCGTCGGCTTCGATCCCGATCCGCAGGTGCGGGCGCTCGCGCTGGAGCGTGGGGTGGCCGACGTGGTGGTCGACGATCCGGCGGCTCTCGGGCCGGCCGACGTCGCGCTGGTCGCCGCGCCGGTGCAGGCGCTGGCGGAGCGGATCGCGCAGGCGTGCGAGCACGTCGAGGGCGCGGTGGTGACCGACGTCGGCTCGACCAAGCACGCGCTGGTGGAGTCGATCAAGGCCCCCAACTACATCGGCGGCCATCCGTTGGCGGGCGCCGAGGTCGCGGGAGTCGAGCATGCGCGCGCCGACCTCTTCGCCGGCGCCACCTGGTATCTGACGCCGCGCGCCGACAGCGAAGGCATCCTGCTGGAGCGGCTGCACCGCTTCGTCACCGGCATCGGCGCGGTCCCGACCGTCATCGGCCACGCCGATCACGACCGCCTGATGGCCGCGTTCTCCCACGTGCCGCACGTCGTCGCCAACGCGCTCGTCACGCAGGCGACGCGGGCGCTGGGCGACGAGGCGATCCCGGTCGTGGGCCCGTCGTTTCGGGACGCGACGCGCGTCGCCGGCGCCAACCCGCCGCTGTGGGCGGGGATCTACGACGCCAACCGCGACGCGGTGCTCGATGGTCTCGACGCGACGATCGCGCTGCTGGCTGAAGCCCGCGCGCTGCTGGCCGCCGGTGACGGGCCCGCGGTCGAGTCATGGCAGGCTGAGGTCGGCGCCCAGCGTCGCGCGCTGCTGGACATCGGCATGACCGGCGGCCCGCTGCGCGAGGTTCGCGTCGTCGTGCCCAACCGCCCTGGCGTGATCGCCGATCTCGCCCTCACCCTCTCCCGAGCAGGGATCAACATCCACGACATGAGCCTCTCGCCCCAGCCCGACTTCCGCAGCGGCGAGGTCGCCCTCTGGGTCGCCGAGGGCCACGCCGAGCGTGCGCGTGAGCTGGTCGAGGAGGTGCTCTCATGACCACCGTGAAGTGGTCGCCCGCCAAGCGGCTGCGCGGCACCGTCGCGCCGCCGGCCGACAAGTCGATCTCGCACCGCGCGGCGATCCTCGGCGCGATGGCCGCTGAGCCCGTCCGCGTGCGCAACTACCTGCACGCCGAGGACACCACCTCGACGCTGAACGCCATGCGGGCGCTGGGCGCGCTGGTGACCGTCGACGCCGACGTCGTGACGATCCGCGGCACCGGCCTGCGCAACACCACCGAGCTGGACGCGCCGATCGACGTCGGCAACGCCGGCACCCTGATGCGCCTGCTGCCCGGCTGGCTGGCGGGGCAGGAGGGCAGGGCCTACACCTTGGACGGCGACGCATCGATCCGCACGCGTCCCGTTGACCGCATCGCCGAGCCGCTGACCCGGATGGGCGCGACGATCGACGCGGTCGATGATCGCCTGCCGCCGTTCACGGTGCACGGCGCGCACCTGCGATCCATTGCCTATGACTTGCCCGTCGCCTCAGCCCAGGTCAAGTCCTGTGTCCTGCTCGCCGGCCTGATGGCCGACGGCGCGACGACGGTCGTCGAGCCGGCGCCGTCGCGCGACCACACCGAGCGCATGCTCGCCTCCGCGGGCGTCACCGTGCACCGCAACGGCCGCCACGTCACGGTCACCAGCGTCGACGAACTGGTCCTCGACGACATCACCGTGCCCGGCGACCCGTCCTCGGCGGCGTTCCTGATCGCCGCCGGCGTGCTGGTCGGCGGCTCACGGATCGCGGTCGTGGGCAGCGGCACCAACTGGACGCGCACGGGCTTTCACCGGATCCTCGAGCGGATGGGCGGGATCGTCGTCGGCGAGCTGGAGGAGGCGCCGGGCGACGGCGTCGTCGGGACCGAGCCCGCCGGCGACCTCGACATCGCCTACGGCCCGCTGACCGGCACGACCGTCGAGGCCGACGAGGTCCCGCTGGCGATCGACGAGCTGCCGCTGGTCGCGCTGCTGGGCTGCTTTGCCGAGGGCGAGACGATCGTGCGCGGCGCCCACGAGCTGCGGCTCAAGGAGTCCGACCGGATCGCGACCGTCGTCGACGGCCTCAACGGCCTGGGCGGCAACCTCGAGGCGACCGACGACGGCTTCATCGTGCGCGGCACCGGCGGGCTGAAGGGCGGCACGATCGCCTCGCACGGCGATCACCGCCTGGCGATGCTCGGCGCGATCGCCGGCCTGGCCTCCGACGAGGGCGTCACGGTCGTCGGCATGGAGGCCGCCGACGTCTCCTACCCGACGTTCGCCGAGGACCTCGGGACGTTGTTGAAGGGCTGAGGCCCGCCGGACGGCGTTTCGGCGGCCGCAGCGGCGGCGCGCGCGATGCCGCCGTCCTCGGCCCGCAGGCCCGGGACCGCGTAGAGCATCACCACCGTCAGCCCGCCGGCGACCAGCCCGGCGACGAGCAGGACCGCGCCGGCGCCGAACGCCGCGGCCGCGGGGCCGGTCAGTGCGAAGGACACCGGCGTCAACCCGACCGACACCAGCCAGTCCAGCGACGCGACGCGGCCGCGCAGCCCGACCGGCACGCGCACCTGCATCAGCGTCGACCAGATGGGATTGCCGGCGCCGCTGAACAGCCCGAAGGCGAAGCTGAAGAGCACGAGCTGCCAGACGGTCTGGCCCAGCGCGTAACCGCAGAGCGCGAAGCCCGCCAGGCCCCAGACCCAATAGAGGACCGAGATCTCGCGCTTGGGCATGCCGACATGCCCGAGCAAGAACGCGCCAAGCGTGGCGCCGACGCCGCCGGCCGCGAGCACGAGGCCGAAGCTGCCCGCCGAGGCGCCGAGGTCGTCGTCGATGCGGATCGGCAGCAAGACCTCGGTGGGGCCGAGGAAGAAGAGCAGCGCGATCGCAGCCATGATCAGCGTCGCCCACAGCCACGTCTCGCCGCGCACGAACGTCGCCGCCTCGCGCACCTGCGTGCGCAGCGGCTCGTGCTCACCCTCATGTACCGGAATCCGCGCGCGCATCGCCAGCAGGCAGGCGATCGACACCGCGAAGGTGCCGGCATCGACCAGCAGGGCGCCACCGGTGTCCAGCAGCGCGAAGGTGACGCCGCCGAGCGCCGGCCCCGCCAGGCGCAGCGCGATCGGCCGCAGCGAGCTCTGCAGCGCGTTGGCCTGCACGAGCAGCGGCCCGGGCACGAGCTCGGGGACGATCGCGCCCATCGCTGGGCCTGTCAGCCCTTCGCCGGCGCCGAAGACGAAGCCCAGGGCGACCATGTGCCAGATCTCGAGCACCCCGCCGAGCGACAGCCCACCGGCCGTGCCGACCGCCACGAGGCGCAGCGCGTCGGCCACCAGCAGCTGGCGGCGCTTGTCGTAGCGGTCGGCCAGCAGGCCGCCCGCGAGCAGGAAGCCGACCATGCCCAGCGACCACGCCAGGCCGACGAGCGACAGCGATCCGGCGCCGCCGCCGAGGCCCAGGACCGTGAAGGGGAGGGCCACCAGGTAGATCCCGTCGCCGAGCAGCGACACCAGGGTGCCGGCCCAGAACAGCGCGAAGTCTCTCTCCCGAAGAGGCCCGATCAGGCGCACAACCAATACGGAGGATGCCACACCATCCATGACCGCATACCCTCTCGGCCGTGCTTGTCGCCATTGACGGACCTGCCGGAGCCGGCAAGTCGACCGTGGCGCGCGCTGTTGCGCGCGCGCTCGGCTTCACCTACCTCGACACCGGGGCCATGTACCGCTGCGCCGCGCTGGCCGCGACGCGCGGCCTCGACGAGGTCGCCGCGCTGGAGATCGCCTTCGACGGCGACCGCATCCTGCTGGGTGGCGAGGACGTCACCGAGCTGATCCGGACGGCCGCCATCAGCGAGCAGGCATCGGTGGTCGCCAACGACCCGAAGGTCCGCGAGGCGCTCGTCGCCCAGCAGCGGGCGCTGATTGCCGGCGGCGACTACGTGGCCGAGGGGCGTGACATCGCGACCGTCGTCGCGCCAGACGCCGAGGTCAAGGTCTTCCTCACCGCCCATCCCGCCGAGCGCGCGCGCCGCCGGGCCGCCGAGCTGGGGGCCGATCCGCAGGACGTCGCCGCCGAGCTGCTCTCGCGTGACGAGCGCGACTCCGGCCACGGTCGCACCACGCTGGAGCCGGCGCCGGGCGCGCAGCCGCTGGACACCACGGGCTTGAGCGTCGACGAGGTCGTCGCCGAGATCGTGGCGCGCGTGCAGGCGGCCCGCGCATGAGCATCGCGGGCCCCAAGGTCGCCGTCATCGGCTACCCCAACGTCGGCAAGTCCTCGCTGGTCAACCGCCTCAGCGAGTCGCGGATCGCGGTCGTGCACGAGGCGCCCGGCATCACACGGGACCGCAACGAGGTCCCGTGCGAGTGGAACGGCCGCCAGTTCACGCTGATCGACACCGGCGGCATGGACTTCTTCGACGAGGACCCGATGGCCGGCTCGATCCGCGAGCAGGCCCAGGCCGCGATGGCCGACGCCGATCTCGCGGTCTTCGTCGTCGACGGCCAGGCCGGCACGCGACCCGGCGACGAGGAGCTCGCCGACCTGCTGCGCCGCTGGGACAAGCCGGTGATCGTCGTGGCCAACAAGATCGACTCGGTCAAGGACGTGCCGTCGGCGACCGAGTTCTACAGCTTGGGTCTGGGGGAGCCGGTGGCCGTCAGCGCGACGCAGGGCCTGGGCACCGGCGACCTGCTGGACCGCGTCACCGCGCTGCTGCCCGAAGGCGACTTCGAACCGGAGGACGACGAGACGATCCGCCTCGCGCTGATCGGCCGGCCCAACGTCGGCAAGTCCTCGCTGGTCAACAAGTTCCTGAAGTCCGACCGCGTGATCGTCAGCGATGTCGCGGGGACGACGCGCGACGCGATCGACCTTCCGATGGAAGTTGATGGCCGCCGGGTGATCGTCGTCGACACGGCCGGCATGCGGCGCCAGAGCAAGGTGTCGGAGTCGGTCGAGTACTACACCACCTTGCGTTCGCAGCGGGCGGTGGAGCGCGCCGACGTCGCCCTGGTCATCTGCGACGCCCACGACGGCGTCACCGCGCAGGACCTGCGGATCGCCGAGCTGTCGATGAAGGCCGGCTGCGCGACGGCGCTGGTCCTCAACAAGTGGGACATCGCCCCGATGGAAGAGGCCGACCTCGACCACGAGCGCGCGCGGGTCAACAACAAGATCCGCCTGCGCCCGAAGGTCCTGACGGTCTCGGCCCTCAGCGGCCGCAACGTCGAGCGGCTACTCAAGGAGGCGATCATCCTCGGCGACCGCGTCAAGACGCGCATCCCAACGCCGCAGCTCAACCGCTTCATCGCCGAGGTCGTCCAGGAGCGCCAGCCGCCGGCCAAGCAGGGCTCGCGGCTGCGGCTGCTCTACATGGCGCAGTTCGAGACGCGTCCGCCGCGCTTTGCGATCCAGGTCAACAGCCGCAACCGGGTGACGCGCGACTACGCCTACTTCGTCGAGAACCGCCTGCGTGCGCGCTTCGGCATGGACGGGATCCCGCTGATCATCGACTTCAAGGAGCGCAAACAGCGGGATGAGAAGTAGGGCGGCAGCGCTTGGCGCGGCCGGGGCGGTTGTCGTCCTGGCCATCGCACTCCTCCTGCTCCTCTCCGGCGGCGACGGCACGAGCAAGGGCACGCCGCCCGCGAGCGCCGCGGCCAGGCTCGTCCCCGCCGACGCGCTGGTCTACGTCCACCTCTCCACCGACGGCCATCGCTCCGAGACGCGCGCGGCGGCCAAGCTCGCCAACGCCTTCCCGAGCTGGCCGAAGCTGCGCGACGCCATCGTCACCCGCCTCCAGGCTCCAGGTTGCGACCTCGCGACCAAGGCGCTCAAGAGCGCTGATGAGGCCGCGCTGGCGATCTTCGACACCGGTGGCAGTGCGCGCGCCAACTCGCTGGTGCTCGTCGACACCGGCAAGCAGCACCCGGGCGCCAAGCAGCGCGGCTGCGGCAGCCTGAGCTCGAGCTACGTCGGGACGTTCCTCGCGATCGGCCAGCCCGAGAGCCTGGCGCTGGCGGCCAAGCTGGCCAAGGCCGGCGGGCGCGGCTCGCTTGCCGAGGCGGCCGGGCCCAGGCAGATGTTCGCCAAGCTGCCCGCCGACCGCGTGGTCGACGGCTGGCTGTCGGCCGACGGCGTGCGCCGCCTGTTGGCGCCTCAGGGCGGCCTGCTCGGCGTCGTCGGCACGCTCTTTGACCAGGCGACGCTGAAGGGCGCCGCGTTCGGGCTGGCGGCCGCCGGCAACCGCGCGAAGCTGACCGTCGCGTCGCAGCTCGATCCGTCGCTGGCCACCGGTGCCTCCAAGGCCGGCAGCGGCTTCAAGCCCTTCCACCCAACGCTCGCGAGCGCCGTTCCGGCCGACGCGATGGCCTACCTCGGCGTCAGCAACCTCGCCCCGGCGCTCCAGCGCCTGCTGGCTGCGGCGGGCACGAGCGCGGGGTCGTTCAAGCCGCTGGTCGGCTCCCTGGACCGGCCGCTGCACAAGATCTTCCCGGGGGAGGTCGCGATCATCCTGACCGCCGCGACCCCGGCGCCCGTCCTGACACTGCTGGGCGCCACCAAGGACGAGGCTGGCGCCCGCCAGGCACTGACCGCGCTCCCCGTGGCAGTGCGCAAGACGCTGAGCACGGCCGTCTGGGACGGCAAGGTCGCGGTGGCGACCAACCCCAAGGGGATCGCTGCCGTCAAGCGCGACGGCAAGCACCTGACCGACCTTGCCAATTGGCAATTGTCGGTCGGGAATCACCCTGATTTGCGCTCCTCGCTACTCTTCCTGGACTTCAGCAGGCTGTTGACGCTGGGGGAGGAGACCGGCCTGAGCGCTTCGAGCGCCTACCGGTCCGCCAAGGCCGACCTTCAGAAGGTCCGTGCCATCGGCGCCAGCACCTCCGGCACCAGCAGCGAATCGACCGCGGAGATCTCCCTCCTAATTACGCCATGAGCTACGCCGACAACGAGTACCTCTTCACCTCAGAGTCCGTGACCGAGGGTCACCCCGACAAGGTCGCCGACCAGATCTCCGACGGTGTCCTGGACGCCTGCCTCAAGGACGACCCGCTCTCGCGCGTCGCCTGCGAGACGCTGGTCAACACCGGCCTCGTCGTGGTCTCCGGTGAGATCACGACCAACACCTACGTCGACATCCAGGAGATCGCGCGCCAGACGATCCACAACATCGGCTATGACGATGCCGAGCTCGGCTTCAGCGCCAAAAGCGCCGCCGTCCTCAACGCCATCGACAAGCAGTCGGCCGACATCGCCCAGGGCGTCGACAAGGCCGACGAGGCCCGCTCTGACGGCTCGACCGACGCTCTTGACATCGCCGGCGCCGGCGACCAGGGGATGATGTTCGGCTACGCCTCCAACGAGACGGCCAACCTGATGCCCGCGCCGATCACGTTCGCCCACCAGTTGGCCGAGCGCCTGGCCGCGGTGCGCAAGGATGGCACGCTGGACTACCTGCGCCCCGACGGCAAGACCCAGGTCTCGGTCCGCTACGTCGACGGCAAGCCGGTCGCGATCGAGAAGCTGTTGATCTCCACCCAGCACGCCGAGCGCGCGACGCGTCAGCAGATCACCGACGATCTCTGGGAGAACGTCGTCCTGCCGGTCTTGCCGGCCGACCTCTACGACGCCAACACGCTGCGCCAGGAGTTCCTGGTCAACCCGACCGGGCGCTTCGTCATCGGCGGCCCCGTCGGCGACGCCGGCCTGACCGGCCGCAAGATCATCGTCGACACCTACGGCGGCTTCGCCCGCCACGGCGGCGGCGCGTTCAGCGGCAAGGACCCGTCGAAGGTCGACCGCTCGGCCGCCTACGCGGCGCGCTGGGTCGCCAAGAACGTCGTGGCCGCCGGGCTGGCCGACCGCGCCGAGGTCCAGGTCGCCTACGCCATCGGCGTGGCGCACCCCGTCTCCGTGATGGTCGAGACGTTCGGCACCGAGAAGGTCGGCCGCGGCAAGATCGCCGAGCTCGTCGATCAGTTCTTCGACCTGCGCCCCGGTGCGTTCCGCCAGGCGCTGGACCTGCACCGCCCGATCTACCAGAAGACCGCCGCCTACGGCCACTTCGGCCGCGACGACGCCGACTTCACCTGGGAGCGCACCGACAAGGCCGCCGCGCTGGCCGAGGCCGCTGGCCTCGCCGTGCCGGCGACGGCCTAGCGCTCAACCCGCAGCACCTGCCCGGCGCGGGGCGGCCTTCGGGCCGCCCTTCGGCGTTAACGGGCTAGAGCGGCTGCTGGTCGGTGCGCTCGGCGGCGACCGTGCGCTCGATGCGCTGAGCGCGATCGACCGCGGCGACGATCCCGGCGGGGTTCGCGACCCCGCGGAAGGTGAAGTCCGAGTCGTCGGTGCCGGCGGTGTCGAAGTCGACCGCGCCGACGCGCAGCAGACGGTCCAGGAACGTCTGCTGGGTGTTGACGTTCTGCACGCGGTTGATGTTGGTCTGCTGCACGTGCTTGGAGAGGATCCCCCTGCGGATGTTGAGCCGCTCGGTGCTGATGACGTAGCGCGTCGCCGTGCGCATGACGAGGCCGACGACGATCACCAGCGCCATGACGATGGCGAACGCGAGGATGCCGATGCCGGTCGAGACGGCGAACAGCAGGATCGCCCCGATCGCGAGCGCGATCGCCAGCCCCTTGAGGTAGAAGCTCAGCACGCCGCGCCACGACGGGTGGCCTTCGAAGACGATCTCTTCACCGGGATGGAGGTCCATGGTCTGCTCAGCCTATCCTCGACGGCCCCGGTGTCTGCGCCCATTGTCCAAGTCGAGCCGCTGACGACGGCCCGTGCGCTGCGCGGGCCGTTTGACTACCTGCGGCCCGACGGCGTCGATGTCGGGTCGCTGTTGGAGGTCCCGTTCGGGCACCAGCGGCTGACCGCGGTGGTGACGGGGTTGGCCGAGGAGTCCGAGCACAACGTGGTCGCGCCGCTGCGCGTCCTGCCCGACGCGCTGCCGGGCGACTTGGTCGATCTCGGGCTCTGGCTGGGGCACGAGTACGCCTCGACGCCCGCGCGGGCGCTGTCGCTGATGCTGCCGCCGCGCGGGGCGCGCGAGAAGGTCCAGCTGTGGGCGGCGCGCACCGACGAGGGTGAGGCGGTCTTGCTGGGCTCGGATCAGTCACCTGGAGGGACGGCGGTTCGTCTTACCGGCAAGCAGCTCGGGCTCCTGCAGCAACTGCCGCGTTTCGCGGGCACCGACCTCGGCTCGCTGCGGCGGCTGGAGGCGCGCGGGCTGGTGGCGATCGGCCCGCGGGGCCGGCGTCGCGCGCCGCAGCATCATGCGGTGGGCGCCCGGAAGCCGGCGCCGGCACTGACGCCCGACCAACAGGCGGCGTTGGACCTGGTCTTGTCTGAGATCGGCGCTGACCCGCCCGCGAAGCTGCTCCTACACGGCGTGACGGGCTCGGGCAAGACCGAGGTCTACCTGCGCGCCGCGGCCGAGACGCTGGCCCAGGGCCGCGGCGTGCTGATCCTCGTGCCCGAGATCGGCCTGACCCCGCAGATGATCGACCGCTTCGTCACGCGCTTCGGCGACACCGTCGCGGTCCTGCACTCCAAGCTCGGCGCGGGGGAGCGTTACGACGAGTGGCGCCGCCTGCGCTCCGGCGAGGCGCGCGTCTGCGTCGGCCCACGCAGCGCCGTCTTCGCGCCGATCGCCCACCTCGGGCTCGTCGTCGTCGACGAGGAGCACGACGGCTCCTATAAGAACGAGGGCGACCCGCGCTATGACGCGCGGCTGGTCGCCGAGCGGCGCGCCGGCCAGCACGGCGCGGTGCTGTTGGTGGGGAGCGCGACGCCGCGGCCCGAGTCGGTCCATGCGCTGCGGCGCATTCGGCTACCGCGGCGCGTCGACGGCTCGCCGATGCCGCCGGTGGAGATCGTCGATCTCAAGGCCGCCGCGGGCGCCGTGCACCCGCGGACCCACGAGGCGCTGATCGACGCCCGCAAGGCCATCGTCTTGCTCAACCGCCGTGGCTGGTCGAACTTTCTGACCTGTCGCTCCTGCGGGCGCGTGTGGGAGTGCCCGGACTGCGACGTCGCGCTGATCCTGCACCGCGATCAGGGCGCTGTGGCCTGCCACCATTGCGGCCACCGCGAGCGGATCCCGAGCACCTGTCCGGACTGCGGCTCGGTGTCAATCGCCCGCCACGGCACCGGCACCGAGCGCCTGGAGCACGACCTCGCCTCGCTGGGCAAGCCCGTCCTGCGCCTGGACGCCGACATCCGCGACGCGGGCGCGGTGCTCAGCGCCTTCGAACGGGCCGAGAGCGCGATCCTCGTCGGCACGCAGGTGGTGGCCAAGGGCCACGACTTCCCGGACGTCGACCTCGGCGTGGTGCTCGACGCCGACTCGACCCTGCGCTTCCCGGACTTCCGTGCCGAAGAGCGGACGTTCGCGCTGGTCACCCAGCTGGCGGGCCGGGCCGGGCGGGGAGGCCACGGCCGCGTGATCGTCCAGACGATCGACCCGACAGCGAGCGCCATCGTCCACGCGGCGACCCACGACAGCGACGGCTTCCTGGTCGAGGAGCTCGAGCGCCGCCGCTTCCTGCGCTACCCGCCGTTCTCGACGCTGATCCGGATCGTCTGCGCGTCTGAGGTCGTCGGCGCGGCACATCTGGCGGCCACCGAGATCCAGGCCCGCCTCCCCGGCTCACTCGGCCCCGCGCCACTCTTCCGGCTGCGCGGCAAGGAGCGCAGCCAGGTCGTCGTCAAAGCCGCCGAGCGCCGCTCCACGATCGACCAGGTCGACGCCGCCGTCCGGAAAGTCAGCGGCGCCAAGGCCCACAAGGCCGTCGCCTTCTCGGTCGACGTCGACCCGCAGTAGCCCGCAACAAAACCGCCACAAACGCCACACCTCCTCCATAAAGAGGGTCAGACCCTCAATGGGGGCTCAATGGAAATGCGACGAGGTGGTTGCGGCTCGTGCGTAGCTAGCATCCGCGCCGTGGCCCAGCACCACGAAGAGCTTGAAGAGGCACCGGAGCCCGCGGTCGCGCTTGATCCCGAGACGGCAGCGCGACGCCGTGCCGCGCTCGAGCACGTCCGGAAGTTCGGCGATCCCGTGCTGCGCTCCAAGGCGCGCGCGGTGGATCGCTTCGACGACGAGCTGCGCGACGAGATCGCGCGGATGGGCCTGCTGATGCACGACGCCTACGGGATCGGCCTGGCGGCCACCCAGGTCGGCATCCTGCACCGCGTGCTCGTCTACCGCGTGGAGTCCGACAGCCCGGTCAACGCGCTGGTCAACCCCGAGATCGAGTGGTCCTCCAAGGACAAGGAGTACGCCGAGGAGGGCTGCCTGAGCCTGCCCGCGGTCCACGTCGACGTCGAGCGCCCCGTCCATGTGCGGGTCACGGCCCAGGACGAGCAGGGCGAGCAGATTCTCGTCGAGGCCTCCGGCCTGGAGGCGCGGGTCATCCAGCACGAGATGGACCACCTCGACGGCGTGCTGATCCTCGACCGCACGTCGCGCGACCAGCGCAAGGAGGGCATGCGCGCCCTGCGCGCCGCCCTTGAGGCAGCAGAAGACGACGCCGCCTAAAGATGGCCGAGGACAACCCCGGCCGCGGGAGCGAGCCGCCAGGCGAGCTGCCGCCGCGGAACTCGCCCCCTGGGCGAGGCTCCGCCCGCGTCGTCTACCTCGGCACGTCCGACTTCGCCGCCGGCGTGCTCCATGAGCTCGCCGACGGTCCGCACAAGCCGTCGCTCGTCATCACGCGGCCTGATGCCAAGCAGGGCAGGGGTCGCAAGATCGGTCCGCCGCCGGTTGCCGTCGCCGCCCGCGAGCTGGGCATCGAGACCATCCAGCCGGCGTCGGTCAACGACGAGGAGACGAGCGCGCGGGTGGCGGCAGAAACGCCGGACGCGGTGATTCTTTGCGCGTTCGGCGCGCTCGTCAAAGCCCCGCTGCTGACCGACCACGACATCATGAACGTCCACCCGTCGCTGCTGCCGCGCTGGCGCGGCGCGGCACCCGTCGAGCGGGCGATGATGGCTGGCGACGCGCAGACCGGCGTCTCGATCATGCGCCTGGTCGCCGAGCTCGACGCGGGGCCGGTCTACGCCCAGCAGCCCGAGCCGATCCTGCCGACCGACGATTACGCGTCGCTCTCGGCGCGGCTCCAGGACGTCTCGGTCAAGCTCTTGCAGCTGGTGCTGGAGACCAGCCCGGCCCCGACGCCCCAGCCCGAGGACGGCGTCACCTACGCCGAGAAGCTGACCGCTGAGGATCGCACGCTGGACCTCACGCGTCCGCCGGAGGAGAACGTCCGGATCGTCCGCGCGCTGCACCCGCACATCGGCGCGCGGATCGCGCTGCCCTCGGGCGAGTTCCTCGGCGTCCAGGAGGCGAGCATCAAGCTCGACGGCACGCTCGAGCTCGTCACCGTCCAGCCCGCGGGCGGGCGGCCGATGACCTACGCGGAGTATCTGCGCGGTCATCCACCGGTGCTTTGATCGGTGATCGTCATCGGACATCACGTTCGACGAGCGGTCTCCTAGTCTAGGAGCAGTGTCCGCCAGCCCCGCCCGTCGCACCGCGCTGACCGTCCTACGGCGCGTGGAAGAGCAGGGTGCGTACGCCGATCGCGCACTGCACGGCGACGCCCGCGACCTCGACCCCCGTGACCGCGCCCTTGCCAAGCGGCTCGTCTTCGGCACCGTTCAGCGTCGCGCCACGCTCGACTGGATCATCGCCCAGCACGTCGACCGCCGGCTGGAGCCGCAGGTCCGCGCAGCGCTGTTGCTCGGTCTCTACCAGCTGCTGTACACCGACGTCCCGCCCCACGCGGCGGTCGCCGAGTCCGTCGAGCTGGCCAAGCCGAGCCCCGGCGCCAAGCTCGTCAACGCGGTCCTGCGCAAGGTCCAGCGCGAGGGCGTCCAGCTGCCGACCGACGACACGCCGGAGGGTGCCGCAATCCGCCACTCGCACCCCGCATGGCTGGTGACGCTGTGGTGGGACTGGCTCGGCGCGCAGGAGACCCGCGCGCTGCTGGCCGCCGACAACGAGCCCGCCGAGCTGGCGCTGCGCATCAACCCGCTGGCCGGCGTCGACGTGGAGCTCGAGGGCCGCCGCGAGGACGACGCGCTCATCATCGACGGGCCGCTCGACGTGCTCGCCCATCCGCTGTATGCCGCGGGCGCGATCACGCCGATGTCGCGCGCGTCCCAGCGCGTGGCCCGCGCCGTGGATCCGCAGGCCGGCGAGCGGATCCTGGATCTCTGCGCTGCGCCCGGCGGCAAGACCACGCACCTGGCCGCGCTGATGGGCGACGAGGGCGAGATCGTGGCCGTGGAGCGCCATCCGCGACGGGCCCAGGCGCTGGCGGCCCAGGCCGTTCGGCTGCACGCCACCAGCGTGCGCGTGCAGGTCGCCGACGCCAAGGAGATCACCGCCGACGCGCTCGGCGGCCGCTTCGACCGCGTGCTCGTGGACCCGCCCTGCAGCGGCCTCGGCACGCTGCGCAGCCATCCGGACCTGCGCTGGCGCGTGACGCCGGAGTCGATCGAGGCGCTGCGCATCGAGCAGGAGGCGATCGTCGCCGCAGCCCGCGGCGCGCTGACGCCCGGCGGCCGGCTGGTCTACTCGACCTGCACCCTGTCGCCGCGTGAGGAGATCGTCGCCGGCGAGATCGTTCGTACCTTGCCGCACCGCGACAAGACCGACGGCTTCTATATTGCCGTCGCAGATGGTGAGTAAGGAACTTGCCCTGGGTGAGCAGGGAACGGCATGAGTGAGCCAGGGTTAGGCCTCAAATGCCCCGGATGCGGGGAGCCGTGGCTGCGGCCGACCACGCTGGCCGGCCGCTATCGCTGCGTGTACTGCCTGCACCGCTACGAGTTGCGCTCGGTCTGCCCCGACTGCGGCGAGCACGGGACGATCGTCCGGATGTCCTCGACGGCCACCACGCAGTGCAATCATTGTGGCGGCTCGATGCTCATCGAGGTCTAGCGGTTATGTTGCCCGCCCGTGCCTGACCGACGCATCGCCCCGAGCATCCTCGCGGCCGACTTCGCCCGCCTCGGCGCCCAAGTCGCCGAGGTCGTCGACGCCGGCGCGACCGTCATCCACGTCGACATCATGGACGGTCACTTCGTCCCGCCGCTCTCGATGGGCCCACAGGTCCTCAGCGCGCTCGTCGACCTTGGTCTGCAGGGCGTCGAGTACGACGTCCACCTGATGATCGAAGCGCCCGACCGCCACGTGGCCGATTTTGCCAAGGCCGGGGCCCACAACATCACCATCCACGCCGAGGCAACGCCGCACGTCAACTACGTCCTTCAGCAGATTCGCGAGCTGGGCTGCACCGCGGGCCTCGCGGTCTGCCCGTCGACGCCGCTGAGCATCTTCGAGGAGGTCGACGTTGACGTCGCCCTCTGCATGACCGTCAACCCCGGATGGGGCGGCCAGAAGTTCATCGACTCTTCACCGAACAAGATCGCTCGACTGCGCAGCATCCTCGGGGATGACGTCGAGCTCGAGGTCGACGGCGGCATCGACGTCACGACCGCCGGTGCGGCGGCCGACGCAGGCGCCACGTTGTTCGTTGCCGGGAGCGCGCTCTTCGGGGCGCCCGACCCGGCCCAGGCCTACCGCGACATCGCCGTCGCGGCCGGGGTGTAGCCAGCCGTAGATACTCGGTCCTGTGCAGGGCCGATCATTGTGAGTAGCCCGTGAGCACGAAGGTCCTTATCGTCGACGATCACCCGACCTTCAGGTCGACCGCTCGCTTGCTGTTGGAGAGCGAGGGGTTCGACGTGATCGGGGAAGCGCCCGACGGTCTGAGCGCCATCGCTGCTGCGGGGGAGCTCCACCCCGATCTGGTCCTGCTGGACGTCAACCTCCCCGACCTCGACGGCTTCGACGTCGCGGCGCGCATCACCAGCGTGCTCGGGGCACCTGCCGTGGTGCTGACCTCCAGTCGCGACAGCTCGGACTTCGGGCCCCTGGTGCACCGCAGCGGTGCGCGTGGGTTCATCCCGAAGGGCGAGCTCTCCGGCGCGGCGCTGACCGAACTGATCCGATGAGCTCCCTGCGAGCCGCGCTGTTCGCGCTGTTCGCAGCCTCGGTCGCGATGGCCGCGGTGATGGTGGCGCTGGTCGTCTCCAGCGATCACGAGAGCTCCAAGGAGCTGACGGCGACGCTCGGCCCGTTCATCGGGCTGAGCTTCTGCGGCACGGGCGTCTTTGCCTGGCTGCGCCGCCCGCACAACCGCTTTGGCGCGCTGATGACCGGCGTCGGCTTCGCCTGGTTTCTCTCGGCGCTGACCGAGTCCAACGATCCGTGGGTCTACACGCTTGGGGTCTATCTCGGCCCGCTCTACCTCGTTCTGGTCGGGCACATGCTGCTCGCCTTCCCGTCCGGACGGCTGGAGACGACCGCGGCACGGACGCTCATCGCCATCGCCTACCTCGATGCGCTGCTGGTCCAGCTTCCGTACTTCTTCCTCAACGGCGACATCTCCGGCACCGACCACGCGCCGGCCAACGCGTGGGGCATCATCGACAACGCCGACAGCGCGCAGGTCTTCGCGACGGTTGCGCAGCTGGTTGCCGTCGTCCTGATCATCTGGCTTGGCGCGCTGTTGTTTCAGAAGCGCAAGGTCGCCTCACCGCCGCAGCGGCGCGCGATGGCGCCGGTGCTGTGGACCGGCGTCGCGTTGATGGGGACGCTCGCGGTCGCGAGCGTCGACCACCTCCTCAACGCCTCGAACCTGACCGTCGCGGGCCCGAGCCTCGCGTCGCTGATCGTCCTTGCTGCGCTGCCCTGGGCCTTCGTCATCGGCCTGTTGCGCACGCGCTACAGCCGCGCCGGCGCCGTCGGCGACCTCGTCGAGCGGCTCAACGCCCAGGGCGTCGAGGGCGAGTCCCTGCGCGACGCGCTCTCCGACGCGCTTGGCGACCGTTCGCTGACGCTGGCCTTCTGGTCGCGCGGCTCGGAGCGCTACGTCGACGCGCACGGCCAACCGGTTGACCTGCCGCCGGCAACGTCGCGATCGCGTGCGGTGACCGAGATTGAGCGCGAGGCGGCGCCGGTCGCGGCGATCGTCCATGACGCGGCGCTGCTCGATGAGCCCGGCCTTGTGCGTGCGGCGGGCGCCGCCGCGGCGTTGGCGTTGGAGAACGAGCGCCTGGAGGCCGAGCTCAAGGCGCGCGTCGCCGAGCTGCAGGTCTCGCGGGCCAAGGTGATCGAGGTTGGCATGGCCGAACGCCGCGCGCTGGAGCGCAACCTCCATGACGGCGCCCAGCAGCGGCTCGTCGCGCTCTCGTTGCAGCTCGGCCTGGCCAAGACCAAGCTGCGCGACGACCCCGACGTCGCCGAGCGGATCCTCGACGGCGCGCGCATCGAGCTGGCTTCGGCATTGGAGGAGCTGCGCGAGCTGGCGCGCGGCATCCACCCGGCGATCCTGACCGACCGCGGCCTTGCCCCGGCGCTGGAGGCGCTGGCGTCGCGCGCGCCGGTCCCGGTCGAGATCGACGAGGTGCCCGAGGGCCGGATGCCGATGCCGGTGGAGGCCGTTGCGTACTTCGTCGTGGCCGAGTCGTTGACCAACATGGCCAAGTACGCCGACGCCGAGTATGCGAGTGTCCGCGTACTTCGAGAGAATGGCTATGCAGTGGTGGAGATCGAGGACAACGGCATCGGTGGGGCGGATCCGTCCGCAGGCTCGGGCCTGCGCGGCCTCGCCGACCGCCTGGCCGCCCTCGACGGAAGGCTTGAGGTCGACTCCCCGCCGGGCGTCGGCACAACTGTGAGGGCGAGGATCCCGTGCGCGTAGTGCTGGCTGATGACTCCGTGCTGCTCCGCGAAGGGCTCGCGGCGCTGCTCGAAGGCAAGGACTTCGACGTCGTGGCCCAGTCGGGCGACGCCGAAGACTTGCTGCGCAAGGTCGGAGCCCACAAGCCCGACGTGGCGATCGTCGACGTCCGCATGCCGCCGACGCACACCGACGAGGGCCTCAAGGCTGCGTTGGAGATCCGTGAGCGCTTCCCGGACACCGGCGTGCTCGTGCTGAGCGCGTATGTCGAAGAGACCTCCGCGCTAGAGCTGCTCTCCGACGACGCCGCCGGCATCGGCTACCTGCTCAAGGATCGCGTCAGCGACGTGGATCGCTTCACCGAGGCCGTCCGGCGGGTTGGCGAAGGCGGCAGCGCTCTCGACCCCGAGGTCGTGTCGCGGCTGCTCGGCCGCCGCCGTCGCGAGGATCCGCTCGAGGCCTTGTCGCCACGCGAGCGTGAGGTGCTCGGCCTGATGGCCGAGGGCCGCTCCAACCACGCGATCGCCGAGGCGCTGGTCGTCACCGAGCGCGCCGTCGAAAAGCACGTCACGAGCATCTTCACGAAGCTCACGCTGCCGCCCACGGTGGTCGATCACCGCCGCGTGCTGGCCGTGCTGGCGTACCTGCAGTCCTAGCGCGTTCTCCTACACCTTGAGCTTGCCGCCGCGGCGCTTGGCGGCGCAGGTGTGGTACTTGCGGGAGCCCTTGAGGACGTGGCCGTCGGCGAACCGGAGCTGGATCGTCACGGTGAAGGTGCCCTTGGGCAAGTGCAGGAGGTCGACGGTCGAGCGCAGGCGGCTGCCCTTGCGGACGGCGATGCGCTTGCCGTTGAGCGAGACGGTCGCGTCCTTGACCGCGGCGCCCTTGGGCACGCGCAGGCGGATGCCGAACTTGCGGCGGCTGGCACAGGACTTGGTCGGCGGGAAGGTAACGGCCTGGGCGAGGGTCAGCGCGGCCGCGGGCTTGGACGCCGATGGCTTGACGACGGGTGGCACGACGGCCCCGGCGGCGGTGACGGGGGCCGATGTGGTGGGTGTCGGGTTCGTGCCGGGCGGCGTGACGGGTGGTGCGGTCGTCGTCGAGCCGTCGTCGCCGTAGGCGAGGACGAACGGCCGCACGTCGAACGGCGGGGCCTGCAGCGTCCGTGCGCCCGGCACGAGCAGGCGCAGATGCACCGGGTCGGCGGCGAGGCGGTAGCCGTTGGCGTAAACGCCGATCCCGGTGACGGTCACGCCGCCGCTGCCGAAGGCGGGATCGAGCACGCCGGCGGCGGTCAGGCGCGCGATCGACGGGGCGTTGGTGTCGCCGAGGGGGCCGGCGCCGTCGGGGTCGAAGGAGCCCTGGCCCGAGAGCACGACGCGGTCGTCCGAGGAGATCACCACGCCGCTGGCGCGGACCATCTGCGCGCGTGGCAGCCAGACGATGCCTGGTGCCGGCGTGCCGGTGCCCCAGCTCGTGTCGAGCGCGCCGGCCGCGGTGAAGCGCACGACGGTGCCCTTGGCGTCGGCGGCGGCCGGCGTGGTCTGGCCGCTGAGCACGACGCGACCCTGGCTGTCGATTCCGATCCCGTAGCCGCCGGCGATCGAGAAGCCGGGACCCTTGGCGTAGTCGGAGGTTGCGATGCCGTCACCGCCGCCGAAGCCGGCGTCAGGCACCCCGCTCGCGCTGAGCTTGAGCGCCATGGCGTCGAGGTCGCGGTCGCCGGCGACGACCACCCCTCCGCCGGGCGTGAACGCCAGGTCGCGGTACTGCACCGACGGGGTGCCCGACGCGACCGATCCCGGATCGACGAAGAGGCCGGTACCCGCAAACGAGGTGTCGAGCGCGCCCGCCGCCGTGAAGCGGGCGACGAAGCCCTGATTGTGAAACCCGAGCGCCGCCTCGGTGCCCGCGACGGTCATGCGCCCGGAGTCGTCGACGAGCAATGCCGTTGGGACGGGGCCGTAGCCGACCGGGCTGAGGTTGGTCACCAGGCGGCCGGTGCCGTTGAGCGTCACGTCGTAGCCGCCTGCGCCGTCGAGGCGGATCAGGCCGACCCGCGCGCCGCTGGAGCCGTCGATGGCGGCGAGGATCACGATCGTCCCGCCCGGGCCCGGCCGGATGGCGGCGGCCGACACGGAGTCGCTCCCGATCAGCGCGCTCAGGTCGATGGCCTTCAGGCCCGGCGTCGGCTCGCCCGGGGCGAACGTCGGATCCAGCGCGCCGGTGGCCGTGAGCCGGGCGACCCACAGGCGCGAGTCGGCGTAGTGCTGCATCTGGCCCGAGTCCTCGGTGATCGCCACGAGCGCCCGGCCCTGGGCATCGACGGCCACGACCTGCTGGTCGTCGTACTGGGTTGCGAACGTCGTCCCCAGGAAGACGCCGCCGCTGCCGAAGGAGCTGTCGAGCACCCCGGGCGCGGCGACCGCCGGCGTCGCAGCCACCAGCATCGCGAGCAGGACACCGACCACCGCAGATCGCTTCATCCCGCCAACCTACGCAGCGCTCGCTTGCCGCGCCACGCTTCGAAGGGCTAGGAGCCCTGCCCCGACGCCGTGTCATGGCCTTCCCTGTGACATCCCCTAGGGGCCAAGCGGGGGATAGCCGTACCCCCGGGAAATGCCTGGCCTGGGAGGGTTCTGTGCATGACCTCCATCGTCTCTGCCCAGGATCTGCGCCGTATCTACGGTGAGGGCGGCGCCGCCGTCACGGCCCTGGACGGCGTCAGCGTTGATTTCCCCGCCGGGGCCTTCACGGCCATCATGGGCCCGTCGGGCTCTGGCAAGTCGACGCTGATGCATCTCCTCGCCGGGCTCGACCGTCCTACGTCAGGCACCGCAGTGCTCGACGGGGTCGATCTCACGACGCTCAATGACGACGCGCTGACCCAGTTGCGTCGCGATCGCGTCGGCTTCATCTTCCAGGCCTTCAACCTGCTGCCGGTCCTCGACGCGCGGGAGAACATCGTCCTGCCGATGTCGATCGCCGGCCGCGAGCCCGATGAGGCGTGGGTCGACCAGTTGATCGACCTCGTGGGGCTGCGCGATCGCATCACCCATCGCCCCAGCGAGCTCTCCGGGGGTCAGCAGCAGCGCGTCGCCGTCGTGCGGGCGCTCGCCAGCCGCCCGGCCGTGGTGTTCGCCGACGAGCCGACCGGCAACCTCGACTCCACCGCCTCGACCGAGATCCTGCAGCTGCTGCGGCGCTCGGTCGACGAGTTCGGCCAGACGATCATCATGGTCACCCACGACGAGGACGCCGCCGCTTACGCGGATCGGCTGCTCGTCCTGCGCGACGGCCAGATCGTCGAAGACCGCGCCACCACCCGGACCGCCTCCCCGGCGTCGGTCTAGAGACCCCTCTCCTCCTCCGAAGCTCTCCCCGAACCCATGCGCAAGATCGCCATCCGTGGCCTGCTCGCCCGCAAGGTCCGCCTTGCCCTGACGGCCTTTGCCGTCGCACTCGGCGTGACATTGATCGCCGGCACGTACATCTTCACCGACACCATCAACAAGTCGTTTGACAACATCTTCGTCCAGTCCAACAAGGGCACCGACGTCGCGTTGTCACCCAACAACGACCTCTCAGGCGACGAGGACCCGCCGCCGATCCCGGGCTCGGTCCTGCAGAAGGTCCAGCAGGTCGATGGCGTCGCCCAAGCCGAGGGCTCGGTCTTCAGTGCCGGTGGCTCGTTCCGCAAGGCCGACGGCTCCAAGCTGAAGGGCAAGGGCTTCAACGCCATCGCCGGCGCGCACGACATCCAGCGCTTCGAGTCCTTCGCGCCGACCGACGGCCACCTCCCGCAGACGGCTGACGAGGTCGCGATCCCCAAGGGCACGGCCGACACCAATAACTTCAAGGTTGGCGACAAGCTCGAGATCGCCGACGAGGCGCCCAAGAAGCTTTACACCATCTCGGGCATCGTGAAGATCTCCGGCGTCGACTCGTTCGGCGGTGGCGTGATCGCGGTGCTGACGCTCCCCGAGGCCCAGCGCATGACCGGCCACGGCGACGCCTTCGACGAGATCGAGGTCGCCGGCAAGCCTGGTGTTTCCCCCGAGCAGCTGCGGGCGCGGATCGCTGAGGTGGCCCCGCGTGGTGTCGAGGTCCGGACCGGCCAGCAGCAGGCCGAGAAGCAGACCAAGGACATCCACGACGACTTCCTCAACGGTTTGCGGACGATTCTGCTGGCCTTCGCCGGGATCTCGCTCTTCGTCGGCGCGTTTCTGATCTTCAACACCTTCTCGATCACGGTCGCCCAGCGCACCCGCGAGTTCGCGCTGCTGCGCGTGCTCGGCGCCAAGCGCAAGCAGGTCATGCGCTCGGTGCTGGCCGAGGGGCTGACGATCGGCATTGTCGGATCGGCCGTCGGGCTCGCGCTCGGGATCCTGGTCGCCGGCGGTCTGAAGGCCCTGTTCAAGGCCTTCGGCGCCGACCTGCCCTCCACCGGCACCGTCATTGGGACGCGGACGATCGTCGTCTCGCTGGTCGTCGGCACCGTCGTGACGCTGATCTCGACGATCGCCCCGGCGATCCGGGCGACGCGCGTGCCGCCGCTGGCCGCGCTGCGCGAGGGCCTCAGCAGCGAGCGCAAGCGCTCGCGCTGGGCGACGCCGCTGGCGCTCACGGTCACCGTCGGCGGCTTGGCCGTCATGGCGCTGGGACTGTTCCTCTCGCTCAAGCCCAACGCAGCGCTGTCGCTGGTGGGCCTGGGCGCGGTCATGACGTTCCTCGGCGTGGCGTTCCTGAGCCCGCGCCTGGTCGGCCCGATCGCCGACTTCGTCGGCGCGCCGTTTGAGTGGTTCCGCGGCGTCACCGGGCGCATCGCCCGCGAGAACACCGTGCGCCAGCCCGGCCGCACGGCGGTGACGGCGGCGGCGCTGATGATCGGCGTCGCACTGGTGACCTTCGCTTCGGTCTTCGCGGGCAGCGCGAAGTCGACCTTCCGCGACGCGGTGACCAACGGCTCCAAGGCCCAGGCCGTCATCCAGAACACCGACGGCTTTAGCTCGTTCACGCCGCAGGCGGCCAAGTCGGTCGCGCAGCTGCCGGGCGTCAAGGACGTCGCGTCCGTGCGCTTCGGGCAGGCCAAGATCGACGGCAAGAAGCAGGGCGTCACCGGCATCGACCAGGCGACCTTCGCCAGCCTCTACCACCAAGGCTGGAAGCAGGGCAGCGACGCGACGCTCCAGCAGCTCGGGCCGGGCACCGTGATCGCCGGCAAGAAGTACGCCGAGGACAACGGCACCAAGGTCGGCGACGTGCTGACGCTGCAGACGAGCCTGATGCCCGCGCTGAAGTTGAAGGTCATCGGGATCTCCTATGACAAGGGCGGGCTGACCGGGAACCTGACGGTGGCCAACAGCGTGCTCGAGAAGGACTTCGGGTTCCGCAAGGACGGCTTCGTCCTGGTCGGCTACGACGGGTCCAAGCCCGACAAGGTCGTCAAGGCGTCGATCGACAAGCTGCTCGACAGCCGCTACCCCGAGGCCGAGGCCAAGACCAACGCGGAGTTCATCGATTCCCAGGCCAAGCAGATCGACCAGGTGCTGTTCCTGATCTACGCGCTGCTGGCGATGGCGATCATCGTGTCGCTCTTCGGGATCGTGAACACGCTGGTGCTCTCGATCGCCGAGCGGACGCGCGAGATCGGCCTGCTGCGGGCGATCGGCATGTCGCGCCGGCAGGTCCGGCGGATGATCCGCTACGAGGCGATCATCACCGCCCAGATCGGCGCCGTGATCGGGCTGGTGCTCGGCATCGTCCTGTCGATCCTGGTGACGCGTGCGATCGACGACTTCCAGCTGTCGATCCCGATCCTCACGTTGATTCTGTTGTTGATCGCCACGGCTATCGCCGGCGTCTTCGCCGCGATCCTCCCGGCCCGCCGTGCGTCCAAGCTCGACGTGCTCGAATCGCTGGCCTACGAGTAGGCCACCAGATCAAGAGCACGCACAACTCCGGGGCGGCGAGCCGAACTCGCCGCCCCGGCCGTGTGCCGGGGCGCGTACTGTTGGGCGCCGTGCCGGCCCTCCGTGACCTCTACCGCCGCGGGCAGCAGGGCTGGCCATCGCGCTTCGTCCTCGTGCAACTCCCGAACGCCCCGCTGTGGGTGGGGCTGGGCGGCATCGTGGTGGCGAGGGCGATCGGCGACGGCGTGGTCCACGACGGTGCGCGCATCGTCGCGACCGCGGGTCTCGCTGTGTGGGCGGTGCTGGAGCTGCTGCAGGGCGTCAACTGGTTTCGCCGCGCGCTGGGCGCGGCGTTCCTGGTGTCCTTGATCGTGTCGCGGCTCTTCTAGCCGCAGCCGCCTAGATGGTGCCCTTGGCGGCGTCGCCGACGGGCACGGGCGTGGTGAAGGTGATGGTCGGCGGTGTGGCCAGCAGCGGGCCCAGGGCGCTGAAGAGCGCCTTGAGGTGCGGCGTATCGCCGTGCTCGGTCAGCGCTTCGGGCGTGGCCCACTTCTCGACGATCACAAAGCGCGTCGGCTCATCGCGGTCGCGGTGCAACGCGTAGGCGATGCACCCGTCTTCGCCGTGCGTTGCCTCGATGGCGGTGGTGATGGCCGCCAGCGCCTCGTCCTGGGACTCGGGCTTGACCTGGACGGTGGCGGCGACGACGACCTGCGCGATGGGGCTCATGGCCGGGGAGCCTACGCCCGCGTCAGAACGTCGGCGGTGCTCGTGTCGATCGCGCGAGGTGGGTCAGCCACCGGCTCGGTCTCGGTCGCGCCGGGGCGCAGGAAGAGCCAGACGCCGAAGCCCACACCCGCGAGCGTGAAGACGGCCCACGGGACGCCCTGGCCGATCTGGGCGGCGATGGGGGCGGGGCAGGCGTCGGCGACGGCCCAGCCGGTTCCGAAGAGGAGGCTGCCGACGATGTGGCGGCGCTGGATCGCGTCGCGGTCGTAGGTGAGGCGGTCGCCGGTGAGGAGCGCGGCGCGCTCACGGCGCTGGAGCAGCGCGAGGCCGATCCAGGCGGTCGCCACGGCGGACGCGAACATCAAAAACAGATAGGCCTGCTCGAAGAGCAGCGCGTGGCGGATGACCTCGGGGCTGGCCATCCCGCTCCAGCTGATGACGATCCCGAACACGATGCCGATGCCGACGCCGGCCAAGGTCTTCATCTAGATCACCGCCGCGATCAGGAAGCTGACGCCGATCGCCGTGCCGAAGAACGTGGCGGTCGCCGCGAGGCTCGCGGGGGAGAGCAGCGACGTGCCCGACAGGCCGTTGCCCGACGTGCAGCCGCCGGCGGCCTTGGCGCCGTAGCCGATCAGCACGCCGGCGCCGAGCAGCAGGACGGGGATCGCGATCCGGGCGCTGCCGCTGAAGGTGTCGGTCAGCCAGCCGTAGCCGTGGAAGTCCGGGCCCCCGGCGGCGAGGGCGAAGACCGTCCCGCCAAGGGCGACGCCGATCGCAAACCAGCCACGCCAATCGAAGCGCACGCTGCCGCGGCTGAGCTTGCCGACGAGCTCCGAGAAGCCGCCGGTGACGCCGAGGCGGGCGTTGAAGAGGATGCGGCAGGCGATGACGCAGAGGCCGAGGACGGGTCCCGCGATGTACCAGGCCAGCTGATGGTGCTCCATGGCACTGAGGATAGCTTCTCAACCGGTTCAGTAGACAAGCCGGAGCGGTTAGGGTGCTCGCATGGCCAAGGTCAAGCTGCATCGCTGCTCCTGGACGTTCCTACATACCGAGATCGACGCTTGCTGGCGCGTGCAGAAGGCGCTCGACGAGCAGGGCGTCGAATACGAGGTCGTCAAGCACGGCTTCGGCAAGGGCAAACGCCCCTCAGTCGAGGGCCTCAGCGGCCAGAGCAAGCTGCCGGTCCTCGAGCTCCAGGACGGTGAGGTCTACCGCGAGGAGTCCAAGGAGATGGCCGCGAGGATCCGCGCGGGGCACATCTAGAGCCGTCGGCCGGCGAGTCGATCACAGCAGCAGCGCCACCGTCAGCGGGCCCGACGGGAAGGCGCCGGCTGCGAAGGCGTAGGTCGCGTAGGTGCGGCCGTTCCAGGTGACGCGGCCGCGCGGCGGGATCGTGGACGGCCCGGGCATGAGCGTGCTGCCGGGCACGGTGCCGGCCGGCGTCCGCAGGACGACCACCGCGCCGGTGAAGCGGTGCATCAGCTTGATGTAGCCCGTGTCGTCTTGGACCGAGAGCGTCACGGTGCCGATCGGATGGCCGCGTGCATCGCGGACCGTCCGCGATGCAGGACCGAGGACGTACGGGCCGCCGACGTCGCCGACGAGTTGGCCGTCGGCCGCGGTCGCTCGCACGCGGACGACGTGCAGCGATCGCGTCCGGAAGAAGCGGATGATCGCGGTGCGCAGCGCGACCGGGTCGTCTGTGGCGACCGCTTGGGCGAAGTGTGCGTCGGTGGCGACGTGGCGGAGCACCCGCTGGACCGTCGGCCCCTGTGCCTCGGTCCGCGCGAGCCGCTGACCGACGGCGCCGATGGTGGCGGCGACGGTCGCGGTGGGCGTGTCGCCGCAGGTGGCGAGCGACGTGGCGGGGAGGCGCAGCGTGATGGTGAGGGCGCCGGTGGGGTAGGCGCGGGCGGGAAAGGAGAGCGAGCTCGCTGAGCTCGCGGCGTGGACGGCTCCTCCGTTCCCGTCGACCCCCGACATGGCGACCGTCGGGCGAGGTCTGCGACCGCCTGCGCCTGAGCTGGCGACCATCTGGTGGGACCCGTGAGCGCCGGCGCCTGAGTTGGCGACCAACCGGCCCCTCGCGTTGCGGATCTCCACACGCCCGCCGATCAGCGAGCGGGTGATCCGGGCGATCGCTCCGTCTTGTGCCACCGCCAGCACGTAGCGGCCGACCGGACGGCCGTGGGTGTCGCGGAGCACGCCACGCAGCGGCGCGAGCGTCGGCGGTCCGGAGATCGTGGCGAGGACGTGTCGGCCGCGCGTGATCGTGATCGCGCGGATCTGGTGCTTGAGCAGCGGCGTGAGCGCGGCGTGCGTCCTGGCTCGATCGCCCGCTGCGACCGCCGCCGCCAGTCGCCGCGACCGTGCCAGCCGCCGGCGCGCGCTCACCACGTTGCGTCCGTGCGCGGCCTGGCCGTAGATCCGCCGCGCGATCGCGCCGAGCGTGTGGGTGACGTTGGTTGGGCAGGGCGCGCTGGCCACCGGCCGCGGCGCGGAGGTCGCGGCCGCCGCGCGCGCCGCCGGCTGCCGGCCGTTCCCGCACCCGGCGAGCACGAGCGCGACGACGGCGAGCAGGCGCGCGGTCTTCATCGCCGCGATCGTCGGTCGCGCGGGTTAGGCGGTGATCAAGGTGGCGTTGGGAGGGTGCTGGGGGCCGGCTGCGTCGGTTCAGGTCTTGGCGCGCGGCCTCGTGGCGCCCAGTTCGCAGCGCGGGTCGTGCTGCGATGCGTGGTCTGTCGGCACCGAGGGGAGCGAGCGGGAGCGAGGTCCGCCGCGCCCGAGGTCGTCCGCGAGCGTCGAGGCCGGAGATCCGGGGTCGTTCCGGGGCCTCACTATGGAGCCCAAACCGCCCCGGACCGGTCCGGGTCGTCTGGTGTCCCACATAGGGATTCCAGACGACACGCATTTACGATTCGGCGCCGAACCTCGGATCGCACTCGGATCCCGGCGACCGACGACGCAGCCGAACCCGCCAGCCCCAGTGCCAGCGGACGACGAGCCAACGCCTGGGCCGCCAATCCCGCTTCACTCCCCTCGGTGCCGACAGACCACGCATCGCACCACGACCTGCGCCGCGAGCTGGGCGCCAACCAACGCCCAGCGCTACGAGGAAGCGACAGCGACAGTGGCCCGGCGGCGATACAACACGTACAACAACCCACACAGCAACCCCGCCGCGCCCGCGTAGCCGACCTCGGCCCGCACGAGCTCATCGCCCACCACCGGCAGCACCATCCACACCACGAACGCCACCGCGGCTGCGACCCAGCACGCTGCCGCATGGTGCGCCCGGCCCCGGGCCAGCGCAGCCTGGTTGAGCGTCCCAGCCGCCAGGTGCAACCCCATGCCCAACGCGATCACGGCCAACCCGACACGGCCGTAGTTGGTGTCCGACGGGAAGAGCACGTCCATCACGAACGGCCCGATCGCCAGCAGCCCGATCGCCACCGCGCCCGCAAAGCCCGCGATCGCCAGGATCGTGGTCCGGATCGCGCGCGCAAACGCCTCGTGGCCCTCGGTCACCTCCAAGCCCGCCAGATGCGGCAGCAGCGATGTCTGCACAGCCTGGAAGAGCTGCAGCGGCGCGCGCGCGATCAGCAGGGCGCTGAAGACGACGCCCGCCTTCGTCGAGTCCGCCACCAGCAGCACCGCGGCGTTCAGCAACGTCTGCTCGGCCAGCTGGATCGCCGCGACGGAGCCCGCAAAGCCTGCGCTTTCACGCATCGCCCCACGCGAGCGCGGCGCGGCATCCGCCACGCTCGCTTCCGCCGCCTCGTGTCGCCGCAGCGCCCACGGGATCACCATCAAGGACGCCAGCGGCGCCGCCACGATGCCCAGCGCCACCGCGGTCTCACCCGAGGCGATCCCCACGGCCACCGCGACGGGGAAGCAGAACCGCGACAGCGACTCGAACAGCACGAGCGCGCCATACAGCCCGAACCACTGATGCCCCGCCAGATAGCCCCGCGCGAAGTACGACGCCGCATAGGCCATCGTCGCGGCGATCAAGATCCAGTACAACGCCGACTCGCCGTCGAACAGCCCGTCCTTGATCGGGCCATGCAGCGCGAAGGCGACCACCAGGAACGCCGCCGCGAACGACGCCTGGATCGTCGCCGGCACCCGCAGGGGGTGTCCACCTTCCATGCCGCGCGCCCGACGGTCGGCGATCGTCCGCGACAACAACTGCTCGACCGGCCGGTAGATCACCGACATGGTCACGAACAGCACCGACCACAACAGCGACACGCGGCCGTAGGCGTCGTCGTCCAGCACGTGGCTGGCGACCGAGAAGTAGGCGAACGTGAAGAGCCCGGTCGCCGCGATCCCGATGCTCAGCAGGCGTGCGCCGGACCCGTAGGACCGCTCGCCACCCGTCGCGCCGGCGTCGCCCTCGGCGGACGCCGGCACCTCCTGCGCGCTAGCTCCCAACGCGGACGAGGAGCATCGTCCACGGGAACGGCGAGCGCGCCTCGACGACGGTCCCGTGCCGTCCCAGCAGCGCCATGAAGCTGCGCTTGGACCAGTGGTTCAGGTGCCCGGGCGTGTTGCCCAGGTCCTTCCAGTACGCGCCCCGCGCCATGTTCAGCCCGCGCCACAGCGGCTCGCGCGGCACGGAGACCAGCAGCCACTTCGAGGCGCAGCGCGCCATCTCGGAGACCGTGTGCTCGGGGTCCGGGACGTGCTCGAGCACCTCGATCGCCGTGGCGACCTCGAACTCGTCGTCGGCGAACGGCAGGTTCTCGGCCTTCATGACGACGTACTGCAGGCACGGGTGCTGACGGCCCTTCCAGGCCTCGTGCAGCTGCGGGTCGTCCAGGTCCAGCCCGACGATGCGCTGCATGCCCGGCGTCTGCGCCCACTGGTGGGTCAGCACGCCCTCGCCGCAGCCGACGTCGAGCAGCGTGGTGGGCGCCGCCTGTGCGTACAGCTCCTCCAGCGTGCCCTCGAAGCGCGCCATCAGGCGGCGGACGACGGGGTTGGTCGAGCCGTACTTGTCGTAGGTGTTGCCGGTGACGGTGCCTTCGTGGTCGACCGTGACGGTGGGGGGCGTCATAGCTTGAGAGCCTCTCGTTCCTCGGTGCGGCCGGCCTGCGCGCCGGTGGTGGCGGGCTGGTCGGACGTGCTCGGATCGCCCGGCTCGTAGTGCGACGGCGGGACCTTGAGCTGCAGCTCGATCCGGCGCACGCGCTCGAAGATCCGCTGGGACATGATCCGCTGGCTGTAGAGCAGATCGCCGATGATGCCGAGCGTCCCGACGACGACGGCGGCGTTGAAGAGCACCGCGCCGAAGATCAGCGACTGGACGTGGCCGGCGCCCTCGCCGTCGATGTAGGCGACGACGAACCGCACGAACGGGATCAGCGCCAAGACGAACAGGAACACGGCCATGGAGGTGAAGACCTTCAGCGGCTCGTACTGCGTGTAGATGCGCGCGATCGCCACGGCGTTGCGCCGGACGTAGGAGCTCATCGACGGAAAGAGCCGCGACTCACGCGTCTTCGGGTTGGTCCCGATCGCGACATGGTCGGTGGCGACCAGCAGCTTGCCGGCCTGGATGATCGTCTCCAGGGTGTAGGTGTACTTCGAGACGACCGCCATCTGGATCGCGGCCTCGCGGTTGTAGGCGCGAAAGCCCGAGGTCGTGTCGGGCACGTCGGTGTCCGACGCCTGGCGCACGACCCACGAGCCGGCCTTCTGCAGGCGCTTCTTCAGCGGCGAGAAGTGCTCGATCGAGTCGGTCTCACGGTCGCCGACGACCATGTCGGCGCTGCCGGCGAGGATCGGCGCAACCAGCTTGGGGATGTCGTGGCCGCTGTACTGGTTGTCGGCGTCGGTGTTGACGACGACGTCGGCCCCCAGCTTCAGCGAGGCGTCGAGGCCGGCCTGGAAGGCCGCCGCGAGGCCCTTGTTGTTCGTGAGCTTGACGATGTGGTGCACGCCGTGGGCGCGCGCGACCTCGATCGTGCGGTCAGTCGAGCCGTCGTCGATGACCAGCACTTCGATCACGTCAAAGCCCGGGATCGCACGGGGGAGGTCTGCCAGCGTCGCCGGCAGCGTCTCCTCCTCGTTGAGGCAGGGGATCTGGATGATGAGCTTCATGAGAAGTGGGGTGGGGACGGCGCGCGAAGGGAGGGATGCGTGCCGTACACTCGCGGGCCCAGTATCTCAGAGGTTCGGGACGTTCGTCGTCGCACGCAACACCTCCTAACCCGGGCCACTGGAACCTCGACC